>JAVEUY010000293.1:0-4194 GCA_034005315.1 Ignavibacteriaceae bacterium
GGTTTTGAAAATCTGTAATGCTGTTTGCGGATTGCAGTACATTGAATAATCCGTTTATATATTTTCCAACAAATACAAAATCTTCAAACTCTTTTATATACCCTTTTTTAAAATGATTTTCCAACAGCATGGTTATATCATTTTTCCTCAGAAGTTTTTTATCGGCGAACTGTTCAACATCATTCAAAAAATCATCGTTTAATATTATCTCTTTCATTTTTTTATTCCGAATCCCAAGCCATCGCCAATAGGCAGAATCATTGAGTACAGGTTTTGCTGAAGTATAAATATTTTATTGAAGTCTCTGATATGTCTTGCTGAGATTTTATATTTAGCAGGAACATTTGATGAAGCTGTATAACCATGCCACAATACATTATCAACTATAATTATTCCTCCTTTTTTTAATAACAACATGGAATAATCAAACAATCTTTTATAATCCTGCTTATCAGCATCAAGAAAAATAAAATCGAATTTTTTATCCATCTGCGGTAAAACATTTAACGCATTACCATGAATAAGTTTAATTTTTTTTCTTTCACCCGACCTGTTTATATACTTTGATGCCAAATCAATATTATCATTACTCTTTTCAATAGTATATATTGAGGCGGATTTAGCAAGACAGCGCGCAATTCTTATTGTTGAATATGCGATTGCAGTTCCTATTTCCAGAACATGTTTAGGTTTACTAATAAGAATTAATTTTTCTATAAACTCAATTGCATGCCATTCAAGGATTGGAATTGAATGCTGATCAGCATATTCCTCCATTTCAAGAATAAGTTTATCTTCTTTCTTTCTATAAGACTCTATGTATTTTTTTTGAGCCGGAAAAAGAATATTCTTCATTGCATATCCCTTAAAATATTTTTCTTAAACTAACTAATAAGATAAAATTAACAAACAGTAAGTTAATTTTTATTTTAATAACACTAATTTTCTGCCGTATTCTTTGCCGCTAAACTGAATCAATGCATAATAAACACCGCTTGCACAAAGATAACCTCTGTCAGAAAAACCGTCCCATTCAAATAAATTATCTCCAGAAACTGTACTTATATTTCTTTCAATAACTTTTTGTCCTGCGCCATCAATAATAAATATTTTGAACAATTCATTTCCGGAAGAATTAAACCTGATCTGCGCTGTTTTATGATCAGCAGGAATAAAAGGATTTGGGAAAAACTCACTTACTTCGTTATATGACTGATACTGTTGTGTTTCCAGATTAAGAGAGATTACTTCTGTACCATAAACAAATCTATAAAATCCGCTTTCAGGGTTACGATAAAAATTATTTAAGCTGTCTGAATAAGTAATATAAAACTGAAGCACTTCTCCATTGCTCTTTTGCGGAAATGAAAAGATGTAATCGTATTTATTACTTTCAGTCATATTAAAAGGTTGTAAAAGATCATCTGCAATTTTAAAAACAATATCAACAGAACTTTCTTTAATCTTATCTTCAAAAATCATTTTATGTAAAATAAACTCATTAGAAATCCTTTGCAGATTTGGAAATTCAATTGCATTTTTTGCAGAAATTATTCCGTATCCAATATTATTATCCGGATTTAATGAGTTTGATGAAGATTCAAGAATTATATTTCTAATCTGCTCATTTTTAAGATGCGGAAAAGCTGAAAGAAGCAAAGCTACTATACCGCTTGCAATCGGAGCCGATGCAGAAGTACCGCTTGCAAACATATATGAGTTTTCAGTATGAGCTAATGCTCCATAATCGTTAACACCGCAGGCAACAACTTCCGGTTTAATTCTTCCGTCATAGGTTGGACCGCGGCTGCTGAATGATGCAATATTCCCCTGCTCATCAACAGCTCCGACAGATATTATATTATAACCATCAGCAGGAGCAGTAATATACTTCCACTTAGTATTTCCTTCATTTCCCGCTGAAGTAAATGTAGATACTCCACGAAGATAAGCAAGATTAACAGCACGGGTTACAATAGTTGTTTTTCCATCCATATCAGAATAAGAGTATGAAGAATTGTTATCATCAAATTCATTGTAACCTAAAGAGCTTGTTGTAATATCAACACCAAGTGATTCCATCCAGATAAGCGCTGCTGCATAATTATCTTCTTCAACCTGTGATTCACTTCTTACATCTTCGGTCTTTGCCAGAATAAAAGACGAATTAAAAGCCGGACCAATCACAATACTGTCTGTTGAACCTGCAAGTAAAGAAAAAACATAAGTGCCATGCCTGTCCTGTGATTGAATATCGCCTGATTGATTTGCAGTTACAGAATCATCAAAAACAAAATCATATTCAGCTATAACATTTTTATTTTTTAATGACTCGTGATATTTCCAGTCAAATCCGGAATCGAGTATTCCTATCAGAACATTTTGTCCGGAAATATTTTTTGAATGAATGAACGGAATACCGGATAAATTAACCTGTTTGTATGCTAATCCATAATTATAAGTAGTATCAGATAATTTTAACAATGAATTATCAATTTCATACTTAAAATCATTTTTATAAAAAAGTTTTTTAACAGGTTCTACAGACTTTACATACGGCAGTTGTTTAATCAGCTCAATCTGATAAGAATTAAGATAAGCGGAAACAGAATTAAACCAGTTCAGTTCTCTGATAATTTTTACTCCCAGATTTTCAATCTCTGATTTGTAATCAGTAAATATTTTTAAATCTTCAAAAGTGATATACTCTTCACCCATATTCTTAATTCTTCTTTCAACAGCTTTTTCTGTTAAAGAATTAAGTGCTTCCTGATAACCAGCACTGTTTTTATTTAGCTGGTTGTAGGAGTTTTCCGGACCTTTATCTTTGAAATAAATGAAGTACTTATCCTGTGCTGTTATAAGAGTAGAAAAAAATACAATTATTAAAACTGATTTATTCATAAATTATTATTTCAATATCATATAAAGGAATGATCGAATCAATGATAAAACTTTCTTATGCTAGTCTATAGACTGCATTAGGCGGCTATATCTTATAGACGAGAAGAAATCACTTATTCCAGAAGTTTGAACCGGTATTTGCGACCAGTAAATAAACAATGCTTTGCCAATCAGCCAATCCTCAGGAATATATCCAAAATAGCGGCTGTCAATACTATTTTTCCTGTTATCGCCGAGAACAAAATAATAATCTTTATTAAATGTGTAGTCTCTTACTGCTACACCGTTAATCGTAATAACAGTTCCTTCCACGCTTACAACTTTTTTACCAAATTCAGAATTAATTACATTCTGCCACTGTAAAATATTATCAGGATTTAATTCAACCGTCATTCCTTTTTCAGGTATTACAATCGGTCCATAATTGACTATTGTCCATTTACTATTATAAGGGAAAATTCTGGAATCTACATTTTCGATTGGCTGACCTTCAAGATCAATTTTTATATAGGATGGTGTTCTGTATTTAACATTGTTTATAAATAATTCCTGCTCCTTCAACTCAATAGTATCACCTGGCAAACCGATTATTCTTTTTATCAAAACAGAATAATCCTCTGAAGCAGGATCATAATAATTAGCTGGTATTTCAAATGCCACAACATCATTAAATTGCGGTTTACCTGTTGATGTGAATTCCATTCTTTGCAGCCGCTTTCCCCAAAATGGTATTTGATGCGGGGTGGAAAAAGTATATGCTAATTTGTTGACAATTATAAAATCACCTTCAATTAATGTATTCTTCATTGAACCTGTCGGAATTTTAAAAGCATCAACAACAAACAATTTAAGCAGCAAAGCTATAAATAACAGAAATACTAATATTTTTAACAGTCGTTTCATTTAATTACAATTCAGAATTTTTAATCCTCTATTTGTAATACTGCTAAAAATGCTTCCTGCGGAATTTCAACGCTGCCAACCTGTTTCATACGCTTCTTACCTTCTTTTTGTTTTTCCAGCAATTTTCTTTTTCGGGATATATCGCCTCCGTAACATTTAGCGATAACATTTTTTCTAAGAGCTTTAACAACAGATTTTGAAATTACTTTTGTACCGATTGCTGCCTGAATACTTATTTCAAACATCTGCCTTGGAATAAGGTCTTTTAGTTTTGAACTAACTTTTCTACCCCACTCAAATGACTTGGTACGGTGCACAATCATAGACAAGGCATCAACCGGTTCACCATTTAACAGAATATCAAGTTTTACAAGATCAGATTCACGA
>JAVEUY010000294.1:0-4163 GCA_034005315.1 Ignavibacteriaceae bacterium
AATTAAACCAAGCGCATATTCGGTTATACATCTGAAGTATCTTCTTATTATTTCCTGATGAGCGGCTTCCTGTACTGATTCATCATCAATTATCCCAAAGCCGGCACGGTTAACTCCCATATCAGTTGGTGAATTATAAAAAGAAGTTTCGCCTGTAATTTTTTCAATAATCCTTTTTAATAATGGAAAGGCTTCAATATCTCTGTTATAATTAACTGTTTTTTGATTGTATGCTTCCAGATGATAATGATCGATCATATTAACATCTTTCAGATCAATAGTTGCAGCCTCATAAGCAATATTAACTTTATGATTCAAAGGCAGATTCCAGATTGGGAAGGTTTCAAACTTAGCGTATCCTGCTTTTAATCCTCTTTTATAATCATGATAAAGCTGGCTAAGGCATGTAGCAAGTTTGCCGCTGCCTGGTCCGGGACCGGTTACAACAACAATCGGCTTTGAAGTTTCAATATATTCATTTGCACCATAGCCTTCGGAACTGACTATCAAATCAACATCTGTAGGATAGCCTTTAGTAGCTTTATGCGTAATTACTTTTATTCCTCTTCTTTCCAGTTTGTTTTTAAATGCGATAGCTGAGTTTTGATTATCATAGCGCGTTATTACAACAGCCTTTACTGCTAATCCCCATTCATTAAAATCATCAATTGTTTTTAGTGAATCAACGTCGTAAGTAATTCCAAAATCAGCACGAACTTTTTTTCTTTCAATATCACCGGCATAAATACACAGAATCACATCTATATTATCTTTAAGATTTTGAAGCAGCCGCATTTTAACATTCTTATCAAATCCGGGTAATACTCTTGCTGCGTGATAATCGTAAAGCAGTTTTCCGCCAAATTCCAAGTAAAGCTTGTTATTAAACTGCTCAACTCTTTCAAGAATTTCCTTAGTTTGTTCTTTAAGATATCTTTCGTTATCAAATCCAATAGCTTGAGGCATTTATATTTCCGCGATAAGAGTAATAAAATTATAGATTAAGTGTTTTAATAATCAAAAATAAAGATTTATATAAATAATCCTGATATAAAAATCTCAATTATTGATAAAAATTTTCTGGTATATTGAGAAAGGGGACAAGAGTTGTGCTGATATTAAATAATTAGTAAAAAAAAAAGACCGCAACTAAAGCGGTCATTTTAAAATAACATTATTTAAGAAGGTTCAAAATAATTTACTGATTTCTTTTTTCTCTTTAATAGCTATCCATCTCCAGCGGAAATAACAGAAAGCAATAATAACAGCAAACACAATTAATAAAATTAATATTTCCATTTTACCTGCTCCGGGAAAATAAGAATACAGAACAATTTCTGTTAAACAAAACTTTCTAAAGCTTCTTCTCTATTTCTGTATAAATTCAGAACACCATAGAGTCCTGTAATTTTAAATAAATATAAAGCTGATGGCTGAGGGATAATATATTTGATTTCTCCGCCTCGTTCCGCCATTTTTTTAAGTATGACGACCAAAGCGCCTAAAAATGTGGAATCTATATACTCGCAAGAACTTAAATCTATAACTATCTTTAAATTATTTGTAAGTATATCATAGACTAACCTGTCTTTGAATTCCTGAGCTTCTTTGAAAGTTGCTCTTGAGAAATTGACTTTTTCTATAAGCACATCGTTGATAATTTCTTTGGTAAAGTCTTCAAAGCCAAAGAGAAAATCTTTTTTTACTTCTGTCATATCGTGAACCATTTTTATTACCTTTTTTGGTTTTTGTTATCCATTAGACAAATAAAAGGCCAGAAATAATAATTGACCTTTTTCAATAAATTTCAATATTTTAATTTATTTTCGCCAAGTATTGCTTATTATTAGCCAACTGCTAATGAACCGATATGATTCAGAAATATTGCTCTGCCACATTTTGAGTAAACGGCTATATTTAATGTATTATACAGTCTCGCGGGAACAGATGTCTTTTTGAAATTTCCCCTGTTTTTTTATCTGAAATTAACTTTTTAATAGAAACTCCTCTTTGTCAGTTAAGTAATAATGAGAAATGATAAATAATAAAAAACAGTAAAAAATACCCGGAACTTCAAATAATGTTTGATATTCTGATAAATATTATGGTTTACTTTTTGTAAAAAGCTAGTCAATATCACTTGTTAGATTAAAAATTTGTATTGAGTTAGTTTTTAATTGAAAGAGTATTTCTTAATAAATAAAGGTAAAGGAAATAAAATGAAAAAGTTATTGATTTTTCTTGTGTTAATTGCAGCAGGTTATTTTGCTTATGATTATTTCTTTGCAGAAAAAATCTATTATGAAATAAACGCATCGTACAGTAAACAAAGAGAATCGGTTAGTATAGAAGGACCGGCAATAAATCCAAGAGATTTTGCACATTATGAGGGAAGAATTAAAAACATAAGTGATAAAACCCTTAACAATGTTGTAATTACTTATATGATTGATGCGCAGTTATCAGATGTAACTATTGGTAAACTTGAAGCTGGCGAAATTAAAGAGTTTAAAACAAATGTTGTGATGCTCAGGCACATGGACCCGTCTCATTACTTAAAAGAAGTAACATTTGATCCGGAATAAAACAGGAATTGGAATCTTTACACTTTAATGAGTGTTTACTAAAAATTTTTGTTGAAAGTAAAATATTTTTTTAAATAATTGTGCAAAATATTTTTAATAAAAAAATATTTTCAATTAATTTTTTTATTTCTTCTTTTTATAGATAAATCTTTTTACTTTAAGACAGCAGATTTTTTATTAGAAAAAAATTTCTTCAATCCCTTGTTTATGAAAAAGAAAAAAAAATTAAAGCAGCAGCAATCAGATCCAAATCAACTTAGTTTTGATTTTAGTAAAGAAAATACTTCGATAGATGTTCATATACCCAGGTCTTCTGCAGCAACATATAGCTCACAATTTACATCGGCAAAAAGATTAGCTATCAAGCTTGCAGAGTCTTGAATTATAAGATTATTTAAAATAAAAAAACCATGGCGTTACCATGGTTCTTTTTGAGGAAGTTATTTCTGCTATTTCTTATTCAAGATATTCTTAATTCCCTTATCAATCCACTTTTCAAGCAGAACTGATAAATTTTCACCAGACAGCACCAAAGCCTGATTTTTAGGGCTTAAAAAGATCGTCTCTCCAACAGCAATTTCAGATTCTATTTTTGTTTTTAACCATTCTGAAAGTCGTTTAAGCCAAAGCTCTCTGTCTTTTTCTCTGACATCGCCTTCAAAAACAATCAGTTCATCTTCTTTAAAAACACAGCGTACTTCATTGAATTTGAATTTCTGTCCGTCTGCACCAAGATGATTGAATAAAGAGTTTGATAAGTAATTGACTTTATATTCACCCACTGCATGATCGATATCTCTCCATACTTTTGCAACAGGATCTTTATCCATTTTTACCGGAGGATTAACCTGACATAAATTGTATTGATTGAAAAGGAATTCGAGGAACTGAGATACTTCAAATAATCTTTGATTTGAATCGAGAGTATCCCATCTTTTACGTGAATTAGTTAATCTCTTATTTTCTGCTGATGTAAGATTATTATAACCTTCTTTTACATTCTGCAGGTTAGCCCATTTTTCCAAAGGGTTGTCCTGGTATATCCAGCAATTTGATGATATCCAGTTTTGTGTTTCTGAATCAAGTGCATCAGTAAAGAAAGAAAAATAATTGGAATCTACTGAGTTTGTTAATTTATACTGAGCAAAAACTGATTTAAGAAATTTTACAGCTTTCTTCTGGTCGTCAATAATTCCAACTGAGCTAATTGCTTTGCTTATAGATTCTTCTCTGATGCTTCGGGTAGTAACAGAGTTTGATGTATCAAGCCAGGCTAAAAATGAAATTGGATTATCTGTTCTGCTGACTTCGCCCAGCATATTTATACAGCTTAAAAGTAAATATGTTTTTAATGCAGATAACTCGTAAGGCTCATTTGAAGTATTTATCCACTTTGAAACCTCATCATCCTGGAGAGATTTAGCAAGGCTCAGTCTTTTTAAAACGAACTGGATTTTATTTTGCAAAGAGGTATCTGCATTGTTCCAGTTTGGCAGATCTGGCAGCGAAATTGGTTTTCCTGATGTTTTTTCAAATTCGGCTTCAAATTCATCTGTTATTTTTGATTTTACTAAATCT
>JAVEUY010000010.1:0-20007 GCA_034005315.1 Ignavibacteriaceae bacterium
AACTGCTTTCATATCAAGTGCATCCGTTATTATCAATCCTTTAAAACCTAGCTGCTCTTTTAACAGTTTTGTTATAATATTGTATGATAATGAAGCAGGAATTTTCTGATTACTATCAAAGGCAGGAACATTTAAATGACCGGTCATAATTGCAGGAACTTTATTTTCTATCAAAGAAATAAAGGGCTTCAATTCATTATCCATTAGAGTTTCTTTGCTTCCATTAATTACAGGCAGATCAACGTGAGAATCAGTTTTTGTATTGCCATGACCAGGAAAATGTTTTGCAACCGGAATCACTCCTCCATCTAAAGAGCCATTTACAAAAGATTGACAAAATTCGGTAACTGCATCTTTATCTTCTGAAAATGATCTGAGATTGATAACAGGATTACCCGGATTGTTATTTACATCTGCAACGGGAGCTAAGTTTATATTAACTCCTAACAACAATGATTCAATTGCTGTTGCTTTTCCGGTTTCGTATGCAAAATCCGGATTGTATGTTGATCCCAATGCCATGTTATGCGGAAATTTATTTGAAGCATTCATCCGCATACCAATCCCGTTTTCAAAATCTGCAGAAACAAGTAAAGGAATTTTTGAATTCTTTTGCAGTTCAGCAATCATCGAAGCAGTTTCTTCAACATCACCAGTTGAAATTACTATGCCGCCGATTCCGTGTATCTTTACCATTTCCAAAGCAAACTGAAATTCTTTTGACTGCTGATCAAGTGCTTTTCCGAAAACTGCAGGCATAAAAACCTGAGCGCATTTATCATAAAGTGTCATTGACTCAAGAGTTTCATTTACCCAGCGTTCATCATCTTCTGATAGTTCAATTACTTTTGGTGTGCCCCTTGATGGTTTATCAATCATATCTTCATCTCCTTTGTTTTCATACGTTGGAGTAAATGAAACGAACAACTGAAAAATTATCAGAGCAGGTATTAAAAGTATTATTCTGCTTAAAAATTTATTTCTCATCTAATTGTGTAATATCTTTAATAACAGCATCATGCAAAGCTGGTCGTACTTTAGTCAATCCTGAATTCTCTCTGGTTGGATAAACACGATTAGTCAGAAAAACGACAAATAAATTTCTGACAGGATCAGCCCAAACTGATGTACCTGTAAAACCTAAATGCCCGAAAGAATTGCTGCTGAAATAATTTCCTGCAGTAGAGCCTTTTTCGGATTTAGTATCCCAGCCTAATGCGCGTGTACTTTCAGTGCCATATCTTTTTATAAACGTTTCAATCGTGCTGCTTTTTAATAGTTCCTTGCCATTTACTTTACCTTTATCCATCATCATAGCCATTAATTTTGAAATATCCTCAGCAGTTGAAAAAAGTCCTGCATGACCTGCAACTCCGTTTAATATATAAGAATTTTCATCGTGAACTTCACCCTGAATTGTTTTCATTCGCCAGTAATTATCTATTTCGGTAGGAGCGCAGAATTTCTTTAGTGAGTCAGGTACATTAAAGAATGTAGAATTCATTCCTAAAGGTTTAAATATTTCATCAGCGCAAAACTTATCCAGTGTTTTTCCGGTTACTTTTTCAATTATTTTTCCCAACGTAATAAATCCAAGATCGGAGTAAATGGTTTTTTCTCCCGGATTATTTTCTAAAGCTGCTGAATAAATTTCAGTTAATACTTCGTCGTATTTTAAACCTCTTTCATAAAATCTTATAAAAGCCGGTAAACCGGAATTGTGAAGCAATAAATTTCTTATTGTAATATTTTCTTTATTGTTATTTCCAAATTCAGGAATATACTTTTCTACTTTATCATCAAGGTTAAATAAGCCTTTGTCTATACAAAGCATTGCTGCAGTAGTAGTTGCAATCACTTTAGTTACAGAGGCAAGATCAAACATTGTATTTTTATTTACGGCATAAGAGTTTTCTTCGTAAGTAAATTTTCCGAATGAATTTCCATATAAAATATTTCCATTCTGCCAGACAAGAACAACCGCACCCGGGAATACTTTATCTTCGATACCTTTATTAACAACAGATTCCACATCTTTAAAATTTAAAGTATTATCCTGAGCACAGGCTATGTGAACAAAAAGGGTCAATAAAGAAATAAAAAGTGTTTTGAGTTTCATATAGATTATCCTTTGTATTTGCATATATAATTTAACCTAAAAAGTTTTAATGAAAAAATCAGATGTATCCTTTCAATCTAATTATTATATTTAAACCGAAGTTTTAAGGATTACTATGAGTGAACTGGAAAAATATTTTTCAAAATTTCGTAAAAACATAATCGGAATTGATGAATCATTTAATACTCCATTCGGCAAAAAGAAACTTATTTATGCAGACTGGATAGCAAGCGGCAGACTTTATAAACCTATCGAAGAAAAAATATGCGAAACTTTTGGTCCGCTTGTAGGTAATACTCATTCGGAAGCAAGTGTTACCGGAACTACAATGACACTCGCTTATCACGAAGCTCATAAAATAATTAAAGATCATGTTAATGCTGGTAAAGATGATGTGATTATAACTACCGGCTCCGGAATGACAACTGTGGTTTGTAAATTTCAGAGATTACTCGGACTTAAAATACCCGAACAACTTGTTGATTATATTACTCTTTCCGATGAATTAAAACCGGTTGTTTTTATAACTCACATGGAACACCACTCAAATCAAACAACCTGGCTGGAAACTATTGCAGATGTTGTTGTTATTGATCCAAACGATGACGGGCTTGTGGATATTAATGACTTTAAGGAAAAACTAAAAAAATATAAAAACCGAAAATTAATAATCGGTGCTTTCACTGCTGCTTCAAATGTTACCGGAATAGAACCTGATTATTATGAACTTGCAAAAATAATTCATCGGCACGGAGGATTTTGTTTTGTTGATTTTGCATGTGCAGCTCCTTATGTAAAGATAGATATGCATCCTGCAGATCCGGAAGCCAAACTTGATGCAGTATTTTTCTCTCCGCATAAATTTCTTGGCGGACCCGGAACACCGGGTGTTGTAGTTTTTGATTCCAGACTTTATAAAAATAAAGTTCCTGATCTTCCAGGCGGCGGAACTGTTGATTGGACAAATCCCTGGGGACAGCATAAGTTTGTTAATAATATTGAAGCACGTGAAGATGGTGGAACTCCGGCTTTTCTTCAGACTATTAAAGCTGCGCTTTGTATAAAATTAAAAGAAGAGATGGGCACTGAAAACATCAGAAAACGCGAAGATGAATTGGTTAAATATGCTCTTACAGGTTTGAAGAAAATTTCCAAAGTTCACATTCTTGCCGGTAATATTAAAGAAAGACTTGGAGCAATTTCATTTTATGTGGAAGATATACATTATAATCTGATAGTAAAACTTCTTAACGACAGATTTGGAGTTCAGGTAAGAGGGGGATGTTCCTGCGCCGGAACTTACGGTCATTATCTTTTGCATGTTGATCCAAACCGGTCAAAACAGATAACAGATAAAATTGATCAGGGAGACCTTTCAGAAAAACCCGGATGGGTTAGAATGTCTATTCATCAAACAATGACTGATGAAGAATTAAATACAATTCTTACCGGAATTGAACAGATTATTTCCAACATAAAAGAATGGGAAAAAGAATACTTTTATGATAAAAGTAAGAACGAATTTTTTCATAATTCTTCAAACAGCGAAGAATTAAACAAAATTAAGAGCTGGTTTGAAATAAACTGAGTAATTCCTTTTGTGATCGATTGACTTTGTGCAGAATAATCTTATAATACTATTATAGTTATTCAAAATATCTTCTAAACAAATACACTTTCTAAAATTATATAATAAAGGAGGTTATCAATATGTTAGCGCTCGGAGCTTATGAAAAATGCAAGCAGTATCTAAAACTGCATTCTGCTGAACCGGAAGAAAAGCAAGAAATATTTCCTTGTATTTCTATTTCGCGGCAAACCGGTGCCGGCTCTTATGAAGTATCAAACAATCTATTAAATCTACTACAGCAAAATACAAAGCAGCCGGAAGATCCCTGGACTTACTTTAACAAAGAATTAATTGCACAGGTTCTTGAAGATTTTAATTTACCAAAAAATTTCAGTACATATTTTGTTGAAGATAAATATAATCACATATCGGATGCAGTAAATGAACTGCTTGGTGTTAAACCTTCTGAGTGGACAATAGTGCAAAAAACAACTGAGATTATTTTAAGATTATCAAGATTTGGAAAAACAATTATTGTGGGAAGGGGCAGCGTAGTTATCAATGCTAAATTACCGAATTGCTTTCAGGTTAGATTAATTGCTTCATTAGAAAACAGAATTAAACACATACAGGAAGTATTTGATCTTTCAAAACCAAAAGCAATGGAATATATTACTAAAGAAGAAACCAGCAGAAATAAATTTCTGAAATCTCATTTTTTTAAAGATGTTGATGATCCATCGCTTTATCATTTAATCTTAAATACAAGCAAGTTTACATATCAGGAAGCGGCTGAGATAATCTTTAATTTAGTTCAAAAAAGATATCCGCAATGTTTTAATGTATAAGAGATTATTTTTTATTGATTAGAAAATCAATTGTGCACGAGTTAAATATCTCCGGCATTTCATATTGTAAAAAGTGCCCGCAATTTTCTAACAACAGAAGCTTGCTGTTCCTGATTTTTGAAGCCCCTGTTTCTGCAATTTCTTCAGTTGTTGTTTTATAATGAATACGGTTTGGAATCAGTAAATCATTTTTACCAAAAAAGATAAGCGTTGGTATATTGATTTCATTTAATTGATTGAAAACCTGCTCAGTAAGCAATCCGGTTAGCGAGTTTGAAACAATCAGACAATGATTATAAAATTCTTTATCATTTTTAATCCTGATTCTGTCTGCTATCATTTCTTCAGCTTCATCCGGCATTTGATAAAAATTAGTTTTGTAATTAGTTCTTATCTGTTCATCAGACGCATTATAGGTAAGTTCCGGAGTGATAAGATATTTTAACTCTTCAACATCTTTCGGAGTAAAAGTTTCAAATCCTGCAGGTGCAATTAGTATAAGCTTCTTTATTACATCATTAAAGTTTATCACATAAGATAAAGCAATTTGTCCGCCCATTGAATGACCAACTAAAGTAATCTTTTTCAAACTAAGAGTTTTTATAAACTCATTTAGAAACTCCCGATAAAATCTTAATGAACCATTATGTACCTGCTTATCTGATTTACCATAACCTGGTAAATCTACAGCTATACATCTGAAATAATTTTTTAACACCGGGATGTTTCTATTCCAGGCTTTTAAATAACTGCCGAGTCCATGGATAAAAAGTAAAACATCAGATGAACTGCCTTCATCAATGTAAGCAATGTTATATCCGCTAACTTTAACAAAATTAGTTTTGTATTTGTATTTGATTTGATTTACTGTTTGATTCATTAAGAAAAGAGGCTTCCTCCCTAAGAAGGAAGCTGAATAAAAATTATTTTAAAAAATTAATTACGGTGCTGTTAAACTCATCAGATTTTTCAATCATTATCATATGTCCGGCATTATCAAGTTCTGCAAGTTTTAAATCGCTTATTACACCAACTCCGTTTTTAAAAACATCTGAAGGAAATCCGGGATTTAGATAAGGATTTGGTATCAGACCATCATACTTACCGTAAATCACTAAAGCTGGAGTTTTGATTCTGTTTAATTTATCAAAAGTCGGTTCATCAAGCATTGCATTAACACATCTGACAACTGTATAAGCAAACTCATCAAAGTCAGCCGCTTTTCTCATCCTAACTCTTTCTTCAACCATCCATTCCCATTTATTATCCCAGCAATAAAAGTTATTAGAAAGATTTCTTCTTATTCCTTCTTCAGTAGTTGATTTAACTGCTTTCATTGTCATCACGCTTCTTAACCAATCCCCTTCACCTCTTTGAAATTCTTCAAATCCTGCCGGAGAGGCTAATATTAATTTTGAAAGAGTGTTTGGATAATTAATCTCAAACATAATTCCTATTTGCCCACCCATAGAATGACCAACAAGAACAACATTTTTCAAATTTAATTCTTCAATTAGATTTTTTATTTGTTCAGCATAAAAAGAAATTGAATAAGTATAATCACCCTTTTGCGATTTTCCATATCCCGGTAAATCAACTGCAATTACTCTAAAGTGTTTTGATAACTCAGGAATATTATAACGCCAGAAGCCCGCATTGCTTGCCAAACCATGAATCAAAATAAGTGTTTGCTCACCTTTACCTTCATCTATATATGCAATTTTAGGATTTCCTTTTGAATATTTTACGGAATAACCATAATCAATATCAGAAAATTCCAAAGCTGATTTATCCCAGTATAAATACCCTGAACAGCTTGTAAAAATTAATGCTGATAGAATTATTATATATTTTTTCATCATCTTCTCCTTAAAACATTAACCAGCTAAGAGTAGTGAATAAAACCCATGGATCTTTTGGTCTTGTATTAGAATAAGTAGCTGAAGGTGCATTGAAGAAATCACCAAGAGCTAAGTATCCAGCACTGATTCCAAGCGTAAGAAACACTTTTAAGTTATACTTGAATTCCATATTCACTTCTGTACCCATATAAGAAGTGCCGCCTGCAGGTGTAACATTTGATAAAGCTGCTGCAACTCCGATTTTACCGCTGAACTTATTTGGGATAAAATCTTTGTAGAAATTCAGGAATGCCGCTGTAACTCCAAGTCCCATATTAGAAATATCATGAACTACTGAGTAATATCTGTTGACTACCTGTGCATCGGGGAAAAGCAATAATGCCCTGTGAGCACTGTATATACCAACCGGAGAGCCATAAACATTTCCTGTAATAACACTATTTAATGTTCCATCGCTTATACCGTTATCATCGCCCGTAGTATATAAACCCTCCAATGATATTTTATCGTTTGCAGTCATTCCATATTTATACTGAATGCCTGCATTTGCACTTAATCCAAAAATATTAGCGGCTTTACCCGTTGTTATTCCAACGCTGTCAATGGTTCCGATATTTGCGACTACAAAAGCATCCGCCCAAATTCTGTCTGCAAGAAAATCACGGTTATATGCTGAGTGAATTCCTATCCAGCCGACATTAGCTTCATACTTCTGATTAATTCCAGGAAATCTAATTCGGGTTGCACCGTTGTATTCTGCTAAAGCGCTTGTTAAACCTTGCCCTAATACGCTGATTCCACCAGCATTTTTTCCTCTATCCCAAACAAACCATAAGCTGCCGCCTAATTCTAAAAGCGGATGGATTCTTGAATCAACATCAATCATCCATAAAGCTACATCATCATTTTTGCTTATTTCATTTTCCCACAACTGAAAATAACTTAATCTGCTTTTTGTTGTAGATGATAGCTCTGCAAAAATACTTGCACCAACAGCTTGTGTACCCCAATAAGAAAGTTTGTATCCGCTTGTTTGTGCCATTTGAACTGAACCTATATTAGGGTCGCTTACATTATCAAATAATCTTTGCAATCCAATAACAGCATTCCAGTCTGCATTATCAGGTCTGATTTCAACATTAGCTAACAATGTTTGCAGATTCACTTGCCCGGCATTTATTGCACCGCCCCGGTTATTTCCTACACCATAAGCCTGATCACCCCAGGTATAATCGATTTTAAATAATCCTCTGAAAGTAGCAAATCCATCAAGTATTGACGGCTTATAAATAAACATAGGCACAAATCTTTGCTCAGCATAAATTGCAGTTTGAGGAACAGTATTAGTTGAGTTTTGTCCGAACAATCTGCCTATTACCTGTCCTTGCAGAAGATCATTTGTGGGAGTAATATTTGAACTTGTCATTCTTGTAAATGAATAACCAATGAACTGAAATTCTTTTGCTGCAGGATCTTTTAGTCTGTTGTCATCCTGTGCAAAAGTATCAGTAATTGTTAGAAATAAAAGTATGTTAAGTAATAAAAATCTTTTCATTGGTTAACCTCCAATGATTGTTAAAAAAAAGACGGCAGTCAAACTGCCGTCAGTGAAAATATTATTGATAAATAAATATTTGAATCCAGGTAGCACCTAAAGGAATATTATTATATTTCGTACTACCAAAACCTTCTGCAGCTGTAGGAGGAGTAAATCCGTTTAATGCAGGTGTTGTTTGCAATACTTCATACTTTAAGTCTTTTGTTGTTACTCTGTAAATTCCTGTGGATGTAACTGTAGTTGGTTCAGCTTGATTTAAAGTAATATTTCTGATAGATGTACCTGTATTGCCTGTTGTACTAAAAGTACCGGAATATGTTACATCTACGTTAAAACTATCAGTAGCTACTACTGTATATGTATTATTGCTGTTAAAAGTTGCAGTAATCTTTCTTGTTTTTAAAGTAAAAACTAATCCGGGTGCAACATTAGTACCTTCGGAAACCCAGCTGCCGCTTAATAATTCTGTTGTCGGATTTGCAGGAACAAAACCTTGTATCCATGTTTCACCAAGGGCAACATTCAAATATTTTGTACTTCCAAAACCTTCTGCAGGAACTGGTGCAGTAATTCCGGCTACTGCCGGTGTTGTTTGAACAACTTCATATTTCATGATACCTCTTGCATCTACCTGATAGATTCCTTCAGAGGTTATTGAAGTTGGTACAGTCTGATTCAGTATTATTGAGCGTATCTGAGTTCCTGTATTCTCTGAAACAGAATAAGTTCCTGAATAAGTAACTTGTGCACCTGTGCTATCTGTTGCAATTACAGAATATGTATTATTTGCATTAAATGTAGCAGTAATTTTAACTGTCTTTAATGTCGCAACTAATCCGGGTGCAACATCTGATCCTTCCGAATACCAGGTATTAACAATTTTGTCTGGTTCATCAGGTGGAGTGATAGTATCATCTTTTTTGCTGTCACATCCAACATATAAAAATGTTAACGATGTAAATAGAGCCAATAAAAACAGGCGTTTCATAACCTTCTCCTTTTTATTTTGTTTTTGATTTGTTAGTTAGTTGATTTTTGTGCATTTGTAATAATATCTTTTTGTCAATTTTTCCGGCTTCACTTTTGGGAAGCTCGGATAAGAATTCAATGTGCTGCGGAATTTTATATTTAGCCAGGTTACCTAAACAGAATTCTTTAATATCATTTTCATTTAGAACAGCATTATCTTTCACAACTATATAGGCTTTACCAACTTCACCCCATTTTTCATCTTCCACACCAATTACTGCTGCTTCTTTAATTTTATCATTTGTATATAAAAAAGTTTCAATCTCTGCGGGAAAGACATTTTCACCTCCGCTAATGAACATATTTTTTTTACGATCAACAACATAGTAATAACCTTCTTCATCTTTTCTTACAAGATCACCTGTATGAAACCATCCGTCGGTTATTGCTTCCTTTGTGGCTTTTTCATTTTTCCAATAACCAGGAGTAACAACAGGAGACTTTAACCATAACTCACCAACTTCATTAATGCTGCATTCATTTTGACTATCCTGCATAACTTTTGCATCGAAATAAAAATTCGGAAAACCAATTGAGCCTTTTTTTCTTATCGCATCATCCTGATGAAGTGAAAAACAATTTGGTCCTACTTCAGTTAAACCAAATCCCTGTCTTATAAAAACTCCTTTATTATGCCAGATATTTATCAATGGAATAGGCATCGGTGCACCGCCCACAATTGCATATCTGACTGATGATAAATCAACTTTGTTAAAGTATTTTGAATCTGCCATCATCTGCAGCATTGTTGGGACGCCGAAAAGTATTGTTGCTTTTTCTTTTTCCATCAACTGTAAGATTAAATCAGCATCAAACTGAGTTAACAATGTATGTGATGCTCCATGATGTAAGAAAGGAGTAAATAATACATTCCATCCGCCCGTATGAAAAAACGGAGCAAAACTTTGTGTGTGATCGGTAGAGTTTAAATCTAATCTTAATCCTGTATTTATCGAATTCCAGAACAACATCTTGTGAGTTATGATTACTCCTTTAGATAAGCCGGTTGTTCCGGCAGTATAAAGTATCATAACCGGATCGTTCTCATCAATCTTTATAGAAGTTTTAAAATCAGATTTAAGATTATTTTCTAATAAAAATTTTGCGGGTTCACTCAAACTCTTTACTATTTCAACTTTTGATAATGAAGATAACTTCGGTAAATGATCTGAAAAATCTTCATCATAAAAAAAAACTTTTGGTTCAGCATCATTTATCAGAATATCAAGTTCCCGTGGCATCAACCTGAAATTTAACGGAACCAGTAACGCTCCAATCTTAATACAAGCTAAGAAAAGAATAACATGTTCTGATTTATTTTTAGAATAAACTGCAATTCTATCGCCTTTATTAATTTTATACTGATCTTGTAAATACTGTGCTAACGCATTTGTGCGATTATTAAAATCATTGTAACTCCATTGAATATCTCTCTGATGTTCCCGAAGAAACATTCTGTTTGGAGTATAAGTTGCCCATTTATTTAACCAGTCTGTTTGAAAACTATTCATTGACTTTCCTTTTGTTAAACAAATATATTATTGAAGCAACAATAACTGAAAGAGAAATCGCAATGGATGCCGAAACTCCGGGATTTTGCCCTGTTGCAATACTGAAGGGCATTTTTAAATTTCCATAGAAAAAAGAAAAGTGTACAATTATCGCAGTCAGCGAAGCAGTTATAACTGCTGATTTAGGAGTATTTTTTAAAAACATTCCAAACAGTATCGGAACAAATGCAGCAGAGAAATAAGCATATACACCGTTTTGTGCAAAAATTCCTACGCTTAAATTTGGATTAATAAGCTGATCATAGGATAAAACTATTGATATTATTGCAATTACAATAATTACAATTCGATTTATAACTATCATTAATCCGGCATTTTTATTTTCATCCTTTGGCAAATACTTACCGAACAGCGGCTTGATAATATCAGCAGTAATTGATGTTGAAACAGATTGTATTAATCCTTCCAGTGTTGATATGCCTGCTGATATCAATCCCATTACTACAATTAAGCCGACATAAACCGGAAACTCTTTAATTACATAAGCTGATATAACTCCATCAAGTTTTAATGCTGCACCATTGATAGTTAGATCAGGAAAATCTATTCGTGCATAAAGTCCTGTTATAACAACAAGAAAGAATAACATCTGAACAATTATACCGGATGTTAAATATCTGTTTACATCTTTATCAGTTTTAAGCAGCAGTGATTTGGTTATGATATGCGGCTGGCAGACTATTGCAACACCAATTACTATTTGTGCAAATATTATTTCAAAATAATCACGAAACAGAAAACTTGATTCATTAGTTATTTGAGTAAGCTTTGGATCAATAGCAGAAAGTTTATCTAAAAAGCCATGTATCCCGTCTGAAAAGTGTTTATAACCCGAACCTAAAAGAATAAATGCAACAACAATCATTATTATTGCCTGAACCGTGTTAGTGTAAACCATCGAGTTTGCACCGCCAAACATCATATAGCCGAAAATAAAAACTACTATTCCGATTAAGATTGTAAGTTCACTGACATTTAATGTTCTTGCTAAAACCTGAGTTAATCCGACACATATAAGAACTATGAAAGTAATTAAGAGGAGCGAAAGAAAAGCAAAGAATAATCCATAACCTTTGCTTTGATATCTTGTTCCCATCCATTGAGCCATAGTTAATGCTTTAACATTGCTGCCGTGTTTTCTGAATCCTTTTGTTAATACAACTAAAGAAATCATCGCTGCTACAGGCATTACAAAAGCATAAGATATAACCCCGCTGATTCCGTAGAAAGCAATAAACCCCGGATTTATAATAAATGTAGCGGCACTTGTCATTGAAGCAGCCAAAGCCAACCCAACAGCAATCGGCGAGAATGAAACATTACCAACTGCATAATCGCTGATGTTTTTTATCTTAATTGCACCCCGAATAACAAAATATAATATCACTGCGCTGTATGCTATAACAAGTATCCAGCCGGCAGTTACTAATTCTTTAGAGGCAATATCCATAAAACTTCCGGTTATAGTTTAAAAATTGATAATGCAAATGCTAACCCTCCGCCAGAGCCGATAAATAAAACTTTGTCTTCTTTTTTAACCAAACCTTTTTTACGTGCATCATCAAAAGCCATTGGAATACAAGCTGAGCCGGTGTAACCATAATATTGCATTATTGTATGTCCTTTTGATCTGTCAACATCAAGATTATCAAGAGTCTCCCAGATTGAATTAATATTTAACTGAGTAAAAAAGTATTTATCAATATCATCCGGTTTGATATTTAATTCATCACAGGCATCTTTAATCATCTTTGTCCAGGTAACAGGGTTTATTTCTTTGGGAAATTTTTTAACAAACTTTAACAAATGATCTTTGTCTTCAATTACTTTCTGAGTAATTGGCTTGTGTGTTCCACCGGCATAGATACCCATCCAATCACAATATTGTCCTTCAGTATGTAAACTGCTTGTAATAAATCCTTCATCTTCATTATTAATAACAGAAAGCAAAACACCGGCAGCACCATCAGCAAACAGTGTAACTGTTTTTTTATCCTGCATATTTAAGTACTTACTCATTGCATAAGCACCAATAACAAGAATTTTATTATACTTTTTATCTGTCCTGATATACTTAGATGCAATATCAAGTGCTGTTACAAATCCTGCACAAGCAGTATTAACATCAAAAGTCCCTGCATTTACTGCGTTTAATCTAAATTGCACTACAGAAGCAGTAGAAGGTGAAATGTATTCAGGTGTATCAGTTGCAATTATAATAAGATCTAATTCTTCTGCAGATATTTTTCCATCTTTAAGAATTTTATTTGCTGCTTCAACACAAAGGTCTGCCGTTGATTGGTTTTCATTACACCATCTTCTCTCTTTAATAGAAAGGTTTTCAACTAACCAGGTATCAACATCTTCACCAAGCAATTTATTAAAGTATGAATTAGGAACAATTCTATCGGGCACATACATACCCGAAGAAATTATCTGAGCATTTCTTATCATAAGACCAAACCACCATCAACACTAAGAACTGTTCCTGTGATATATTTTGCTTCATCTCCAGCCAGAAACAAATATGCATTTGCAATATCTTCAGGGTCGCCAAGCTTTCCTAAAGGAGTTTTTTCTTTAAGCATTTCAATAACTTTTTCAGGAACAGTATCAACCATTTCAGTTGCAATAAATCCGGGTGCAACTGCATTTACGTTTATTCCTTTTTTCCCTAGTTCACGGGCCCAGACTTTGGTCATTCCGATTATACCTGATTTTGCAGCAACATAATTAGTTTGTCCGAAGTTACCATATAATCCAACAACAGAAGATGTGTTAACAATTCTACCAAATTTATTTTCAACCATAATTGGAGCAATTGCTTTTGTACAATTAAAAACTCCGGTTAAATTCACATCAATTACCTGCTTCCATTGTTCTTCGGTCATCTTAAGGAAAGATGCATCACGCGTAATACCGGCATTGTTAATCAGGATATCAATTTTCTTATGTTTCTGAACTATTTTGTTAGCTGCTTCTGTTACAGATTCCAAACTTGTTACATTAACTTTTTGAAATTCAATTTCTTTACTGATACTTTTTAATTCCTCTATAACAGCATTTGCTTTTTCCTCATTAATATCCCAGATAATAATGACTGCACCTTCTTCAGCAAATCTATTAACAGCAGCTTTCCCAATTCCTTGTGCCCCGCCTGTAATTACAGCAACTTTATTTCCTAATCTTTTCATTTGTTAATCCTTGTTTTTATCGTTTGAAATATTTCAAACGATGATTTGAAAAAAATTGAATATTCTCAGCCTATAAGTTTACTTCTCTCTTTAGTCCAGGATAAAAGAAAATCGTTATAATGGTCCTCCATCAACAAATAAAACCTTTCCATCTCAGTCATTCTCTGATTAATCGGTTTCAGATTTTGGTTTTTGGAAGATTTTATTTTTTCTTTAAGCTGTTTGGCAATACGGGTATTATTTTTAATCAATTCCAGATTGTTCCTGAAAGCATGTTCAAATATTTCCGGTTCTACTTCATAGTAGTCTTTTCTATTGTTATTCGGCATCCAAACTTTCCTAATAAGATGTTTATCCCTTAATCTCCGTACTATTTGGCTAATTGGTCCTTTGCTTCTTCCGAGTTGTTTTGTGATTTCATCAAGTGATAATGGTTCAGCAGAAAACAAAAGTATAGCAATAATGTGTCCCATTAATTTGCTTAATCCAAAGGCTTTGTATGCATCGCCAAATCTTTGAATAAGCTCTTTTTTAATTTTTTCTTCAGTAGTCATGTATTTTTAACATTTGAAAAATTTCAAACGTTAAAAACTTAACCCGAATTTCATTTAAAGTCAAGGCTAATTAATAAAGAAAGGTATTTACAAAATACTACAGAGTTGATTTAAGTTTTGTAAGCCCTGTTTTACTCACGGGTAATTCTTTACCGTTCTTTAAAACTAAACGATATGATTCCGTGTCGGTTTGTTCGAGATGTTGTAAAAAATCAAGGTTTATAATATACGAGCGATGAATCCTCACAAACTGATTTTCATTTAGGTGATTTTCAAAATACTTCATCGTTTTCTGCTTTAAGAATCTTCCCTTTTCCGAATTAATTAAAACATAATCATCCTGGGCTTCGATCCATTTAATTTCTTCAATAGGAATTATTGTGATTTTTCCACTATCTTTTATTACAACTCTTTCAAGAAATTCAATTTTTTCATCTCTTTGTTTGATGATATTTTGGATTACAGAATTTTGTTGAAAGCGATCACCAAGCTGTGAAATAGCTTTCTGAAATGCACTTGAAAACCTTTCCTCTGAAAAAGGTTTTAAGAGATAATCAACCGCACTAACCTCAAAAGCTTTAATTGCATAATGATCATAAGCTGTAGTAAAAATAATTATCGGCGGATCTTCTAATAATTCCAGCATTTCAAATCCATTAAGTTTTGGCATCTGAATATCAAGAAAAATTAAATCGGGTTTTAATTCATTTATTTTTTTTATTGCATCAAATCCGTTTGAACATTCTGCAAGTATTTCAATATCATTACGGTTAGCAAGATAATTTTTTGTAATCTGCCTTGCTAATGACTCATCATCAATTATAATTGTTTTAATTTTATTTGTCATAGTTTAAGCTAAGTTTTTTTGTAAAGGAATATAAATGCTAACAGTAAATTTATTATTATCTTTTTTAACTTCCATAAGGTTATCCTGACGGTAAATCAATTTTAATCTATCCTCTATATTTTTAAGACCAACACCTGCACCTTTTTTATATGATTCGCTTTCAAAGTTATTACAGAGTGTAATCTTTAAAAAATCATCCTGTCTTTTACAGGTTAATCTAATTGTAACTGTGTTAAGTGTTTCGTACACAGCATGCTTTATAGCATTTTCAAACAAAGGCTGCAGGATCATACTTGGTATTTCAGTCTTGCCGCATTCTTCATGAAGCTCTTCCACATATTCAAATTTATCTTCAAACCTTATTTTTTCGATGTCCAGGTAAAGTTTTATATTTTTTAGTTCCTCAGTAAGAGTGGTTTTTTGTCGGTCGTTATTTGCAAGTGTAAATCTTAAGAAATCAGCAAGTTTGATTATCATTTGTCTTGCTTTTTTAGGATCAATTTCGGTTAATGCGCTCATCGAATTTAGGCTGTTAAAAATGAAATGCGGATTAATTTGGAATTTCAAAGATCTCAGCTCAGCTTCCGTAACAAGATTTTTCAATTCAGTTTCTTTAACTATTCTCTCCTGAAATCCAGAATAATAAATTACTATATAATAAAATGCTGTCATCAAAAAGTAATACAGAATACCAATAACAAATCTTGATCTGATAGTACTAACAAAGAAAGCATCAAATAATTCAGTATCTGTAGCTATGCTTAAAACAATAAAATATCCAAGCACCATCCACACAACTGAGATTAATATACCTCCGCCCAGATGTGTTAAAATAATTTTTGAAATTTTATTATTCTCAATTGAAAGATAGACTGAAGAATACCAAAAACTGAATCCAAGTAAGCCAATTAATAAATTAAAAACTATTGCATCGACAATAATAATTGTTACACTGGTCTTACTATCATAACTGATCAGGTTCAGATATAGATTTGCAATGATGACAATAAACAGAAAATAAAACAGAATATTCTTTGTACTTTTAAAAATAGGATTGGTTGACATTTTTCAATACTAAAAGTAAGTTTTTAATTCACCGCCGCCAAAGACCACCAAACCTTTAATTATCAGTGTTTTGCTTGTATCAATCACTCTATTAGGATCTTTAACACTTTTATTTGAAAAACCACCGAATACAGGAGTTACATTTAATACTATGTTCCAATCACTGGGTACAATGATTGTCGTCCCCCCAAATACAGCAAGTACATCAATTACATTTGTGCCTTCAGCAAGTTTACATCCCCTTAGTATTATTTCAGAACCACCGAAGATTGCTGTAATATTGCCGCCTTTAAAGTTTTCTGAAGTTATAATTTTAGTTCCACCGCCAAAGATTGCAACATCATCAATAACATCTGTACTAATCTGACCAAATTTATCACCATCTGTTTCCGATTTTTTTCTCTGATTAACAATAACATATATTCCGACAGCAATCAGTATTATTGCAAATATCACCGAGTTATTATAATCTATTGCGGGAAAGATCCGCGGCAGTATAAAAATAAAACCAAGCCCTGCTAAAATTGCTCCAAATAATTTTCTTGAAGTATTAATGAAGATATATGAACCTATCACTATAAAAAAGAAAGGCCAGGAAAAAAATATCCTTGTAAAATTAAAGTCAAAAACATTAAGTGATTTTAGGAAGAATAATCCACCTAATCCTATCAACAAACTGCCAAGTAGAATTCTTTTATCAATTTTGTCTTTTTTTTCTTCCATTTTTCAGCTCCTTGTAAAAATATATCAATTTCTATTAGAAAAGTAAGGCAAAGATACTGTTACCCAAAGTAAAAATCGGTAAAAACAAGGAAATTATCGGTAAATGGCTGATAAAATTTGTTTATTAAATCGTAATAAAGGAAAGGAAATGTTAAAAAAAGGTTGTTCCGGAAATAAAATTATTCTTTTGAGGTAAAAAGAACAGAGCATACGAAACAACCTTACTAACCAACAACAAAAATTATTAAAGAATTTTTAATTCTATATCATTTTATCTATTGAATTAAAATCAATTTCACTTTTGTTCCTTTATTAAACCCAATGTTTATGCCAGACTTTAAAATTAAAGTAATACAAATATTTTAATGAAAAGAAAAAAAAATGTTTGTTTCATTTTGAAAGTTTTCTATTATTAGGCAGGAATCTTTCGATGCTATTATTAAATAATTAAGTTTTTTCAGTAATTAACATTTTTTATATTTGTAACAGATATTGCAGAATGTTCAATGTAATTATTTTATGATTAGACTTATACAATAAATATGAATCGCTTTTTTATCTTAACATATACAATCTTTTTATCCATAATTTATATTAGTAATATAAACTCTCAGACAATTAGCAGTGAGAATAAGTTTCTTAAACAGAGTTTCCTTGTTGCAGCAGGTGGCGGTATCGGATATGGATTTACAGATTATAAGAATAGTTCTTTAGGTTTAGCGGCAAAGTCTTCTTTAGAATACTATCCTTTGATCATTCAGGATGCACGATTTGGATTTAAAATTTTCGGGGGTGGATTAAATCTTAAATTCGATGACCCAAGAAATTCAGTTTCAAGTAACGATGGACCAAGAGAAATACCTAACGAAGTTTCAACAGATGCTGTTTTTTTTGGTGCCGGATTAAACTTTGGATACGCTATTTCTGATTTTATTATTCCTTCAATTATGGTTGGAGGAACTTATCTGAATTTCAGCCCTAAAAATATTGATGGTAAAATACTTGAGTTTAACAGCTTAAACAGATACGATAAATCAGTGTTTGTTTTTATGCTTGAAGGAAATATTAATTTTAAGATTTCTGATCGGTTCAGCCTTAATACTTCACTCAGTTACCAACCTACTTCGATGGATTATCTCGAAGACCTTTCTGCAGCTAATAATTCTGATTCGTATATAACTGCAATGATCGGAATATCTTATGCAATTCATGGCAGCTTTGATCCCGAAAAAGATAATACTCCAACTGTTGATGATAAGCATTCCCAAAAGCCTGAAGACTTTATTGGATTGAGAAATGAAGTTGTACCCAAAGATTCAATTACTGTTATTCCTGAAACTGATGATAAATCACTAATTGAAAACGAGAACCAAGTTACTCCTAACATTGAAGATAAACCCATTGAAGAACAAAAAGATATAAATAAACCCCAGGATGAAGAGACTTTTTATCAATTTAATCTTAGAGGTGAAGACCTATTTATTAACAGTTCTTCTAAATTGAAGGAAAATGCTCTTATTATTCTGAATGAAATAGCTTTCTATATTCAAAATCAGCCCAAAAGTAAATGGAGAATTGAAGGACATATGGATAGCCAGGGTTCTGCTTATACGATTAAAAAAATATCTTATGATCGCGCAAAAGCAGTTTTTGATTATATTGTTTCTCAAGGTGTTTTACCAAATCAGATCGAAGTTTACGGTTTAGGGGATTCATTTCCGGTTGGAAATAATAACACTGCAGAAGGTCGTAATGCTAACCGTAGGATTATGATCATAAGAGAAGATTAATAAACACTATCGGCTGATTTTAGCCAATATTCATACTCAATTTTCTTACTAAAAAGAATTTCTACCTGTAATTTTTACTTGTTTTTATTTAACACGCCATTTTTGACGTTTTTTCGAATAGTACCAATTAGGAATAATAATTGATCAATAATTATAAAATCTTAAAAAGCAATTATCTGAAAAGTTTTATTATGAAAGATTCAATTATAGAAATTCAACAGAGAGAATGGACAAGCTCTTTAGAGTCTGATAATAAATCTTCATTCTTTAATTTTGAAGTCAAAGGGAAAATTAAATCAAGACTTGGATTTATTTATTTTGTTGCATTAGTATCTTCCCTGATAATTCTCTTCGCAAAATAAACTATCAAAGCTGCAAATCTTTTAATTAAATCTTTTTAATTACTCTCGCAGGAACCCCTGCAACTATAGTATTTGGAGGGACATCTTTTGTTACGACTGCACCAGCACCTACTACGGCATTTTCGCCAATTGTTATACCACAAAGTATAGTAGATGAAGACCCTATTGAAGCGCCCTTTTTTACATGTGTTTCTATTACAACCCAGTCAGATTCGGTTTGCATTGAACCATCAGGATTAGCTGATCGCGGATATTTATCGTTAATAAATGTTACGTTGTGTCCAACAAAAACATTATCGTCTATATGAACTCCTTCGCAAATAAATGTATGAGATGAAATTTTACAGTTTTTTCCAATCGATGCATTCTTCTGTATTTCAACAAAAGTCCCTATCTTCGAGTTATCACCAATTGAACAACCGTATAGATTAACAAAATCAAAAATCTTTACATCTTTACCCAGTTTTACATTATTAAGATTTTTCTTTTCCAAATAAATTTTTCTGTATTTAATTTCTAAATTAAAAGTGAACTAGTTCTTCAATTTCAACTATTCTGCCCATACCTTTTAGTGATTTATCACTTGCTTCCAATAGTTTCACTATTTCCAACCCGTCATATCCGTTTGTTCGAGGCTGTCTTCTTTCTTTTATTGCATCAATACATTCACGTGCACCAAGTGCAAGAGCTTCAGTCTGATTTACTTTAGGAGAGAACATATCACCTATTCTGTATTGAACTAATGCTTCATGAATTCCTTCAGTTGTCTTTATATCGATTCCACTATCATACACTTTAATTTTTTCGAAATTTTCCATAACGTCATAAACAAGCATCTTTTTAGAACCACCGACAATCATTCTTCTTATTTTTACTGGTGAAAGCCAGTTAACATGAAAATGTGCAAAACAATTA
>JAVEUY010000295.1:0-4155 GCA_034005315.1 Ignavibacteriaceae bacterium
TCGCATACTGATAAAATCGTTGGAGTAATATCTGAGCCTCAAAATCTTTTTTCTAAACTTGTTTTCTTTCCAACAAAAGCAACTGACTGGATTTTACCTCTTTTAGCGCTGATAATTGTAGGGATATTTTCAACTTTTATCTATATGTCTAACCCGGATATTAAATATGAAATGCAGCAGCAGCAGCAAAAAGCTATGCGAGAGCAGTTTGATAAAATGGTTGAGAGCGGACAAATGACCCGTGAACAAGCTGATGAGCAGCTTGATAAAACTATGGCAATGTTTAGCAATAATACTATGATGCAGCTTTTTTCTGCAATTGGAATTTTTGTAATGATGCTGTTATGGTTTTTTGTGTGCACAACTATTGCTTTTTTAGTTGCAAAGTTTGCGCTTAAAGGCGATGGAACTTATTCACATGCAATGACCGCTATGGGTTTACCTCTTTATATTAGTGTCTTGCAGGGAATAATTTTAGTTATTGCAGGATTGTTAATGGGCAAAGTATTAACCGGAATAAATCCTGCTGTGTTACTTGATATGGATGTAAAAACAGTACCTGGATTTTTATTAAGCAGGTTAGATGTTTTTTCAATCTGGTTTTATGCTGTTATTGGAATTGCTTTTGCTAAGATGTTTAAATCTAATGATGTTAAAAAGTATGTTATTACTTCTTTAGCAGTCTGGTTGGTTTTTATGTCTATAATATTTGGTTTGAGTAAAGCCGTTCCGTCAGTATTTGGAAATATGATACGATAATTTTTTTAGCGATTCGCTGTTTTAGCGGCGGAAAAAAATTCTGCCGCTAAAACACAAATCCTTTTTAGGAAACTACAGACCTGTTTTTAATTTTCTATTCTCCATTCCCACGCATTTGTAAACAAACCAAGCGAAGAAAAATGTATATTACTTATCCGCTTGTTGTAAGCAATAATGTTATCAAGCCAGAACAAAACTGTAACTGGTTCAGTATCTTTAAATATTTTGCTGATAGCTTTATATGTTGATATTTCCTTATCCTTGCTATCAGTTGGAGTAATATTGTTTAATAAAGTATTTACATCCTGATTATTATAACTTGAAAAATTAAACATTCCTTTTTCAGAATCCGGATCTCTGAAGTTATCCAGGTTTATCGGAATCTGAACTGACCAACCTGAAAGCCAGGCATTGTATTTTTTATTTAGTAATCCATTAATCAATTCACTCTTGTCTGCATAGATTATTTTGGCATCTATACCAGCTTCTCTTAAATTATTCTTTATAATAGTTGCTGCGTATTCACGCATCGGATTTCCGGTGTTTGAGTAAATCTCAAATGAAAATTCTCTGTTATTTTTTTCAAGTATTCCATTTCCGTTTAAGTCTTTCCAGCCTTCATCTTCAAGCATTTTTTTTGCAAGCGATGGATTATATTCAAAACTCAGTAATGTTGAATCAATATATGATTTAAAGATCGGAGATATCGGTGAATCATAAATCTGCCCGTATTTTCCTATTACAGATTTAAATATTTCATTACGGTTAATACTGATAGACAAAGCTTTCCTTACTTTAGGTGAAGCAAAAAATGTATTGGGTTTGATTTGCTTTTTCTGAAATGCATCAGGATCAATATTATTCCAACCTAAATAATCAAGATCTCTTCCTTTAATTGAAGCAACAGTAATCTGATCATAATCATTAAGCTTTTTAACTCTTTCTGCTTCTAAATTTTCTATTAAATCAATCTCACCGGTTGTTAACTGAGTAAACATCGAAAAATCATCAGCAATAATTTTGAAGATTATTTCCTGAATATTCTTTTCATTATAAAGATAACATAAACTATCAGCTACAAGATGAATTTTTTGATCACGATCCCATTTAAATAATTTAAACGGACCGCTTGTAACCGGATTATAGTTAAGTTCATTTGTTTCAATATCATCCCGATTAATATTTTTATACACGTGTGACGGAAGTATTGCAAAATTAAAATCCAGGAAAGAATATTGTTTATAATCCTTAAAGAAAACAGTAAGGCTCTTATCAGAATTCTTTCTGAATGTTTTGTCAAGGTCAATGTGCAGATTTTCATCAGTAAAAAAGTTTCTGAACAAACCATACAGCCTGCTGTTAACTGCCGGATCAGAATAAACATCGAATGAAAAAATTATATCTTCAACAGTTATTGGTTTACCATCTGACCAATAAAGATTATTTCTTAAATTAAAAGTGATTAAGCCGGAATCCGGTTTTACTTCCCAGCTTTCAGCAAGCATTGGTTCCAATTCAATAATACCGAGTGAATCGTTCCATTTTTCAGATGCCGGTTTCAGAAAAAGCAAATCCATAAGATGCCCTTCCTGTATATCAAACGCATAAAGAGGATTTATTGTAGCAACATCGGCAGGGATTCCGATTACCACAACATTTTTATTCTTTTGAACTTCCCGGCTGCATTGAGTTAAAACTAATATACTTATAAATAGTAATAATACAACTGATATTTTGAAGGATATATTTACTCCTGCTTTTTTTAATTTATTGTACATCATCAGCGTCCTTTTTGAATTTTCTACAGAAAGACATTTTCCGATAAATAAAACAAACTAATTACATAATACTTTGCGGATCAACATCATAAAACAAATTTACATCTCTGTATCGTGATTTTTTATTAAACTCTGTCCAGGAACCTAATATTGCTTTTCTTAAAATTGCTCCGCCCGGATCTTTATCTTTAAAACTTTTAATTAAGATATGATAACGATAATTCTTCATCAGTTTAAATATCTGAGCAGTAGTCGGATCTGAAATCTTCAAATATTTTTTATATCTGATTACTTCTTTATAAAAATCTGTTATCGCACCTCTCGCTCTTTCCATATTAGTGTCTTTGGATTCAATCAATGCAATTCTGGTAAACGGCGGATAACCCATTTTCTCTCTGTCTGCTTTTTCTTTTGCATAAAATCCGGCATAATCATTTTCCAGTACTTTTCTTAACACAAAATGTCTCTCGTTATAAGTCTGGATAATTACTTCACCTTCTGTTTTGCTCCTTCCTGCTCTGCCGGATACTTGTGTAAGAAGCTGGAATGTTCTTTCATCTGCACGAAAATCAGGCAGCCACAAAGTTGTTTCTGCAGAGATTACTCCAACTAAAGTAACTCTTGGAAAATCCAATCCTTTTGAAACCATCTGAGTTCCGACAAGGATATCAATTTCACTTTTACTGAAACTTAAAAGAAGATTGCTCAGATAAGCTTTTTTAGTAATCGAATCGGAGTCAATTCTTTCTATCCTTGCATTTGGAAAATAAAACTGCAATTCATCTTCAACTCTTTCAGTTCCGGTTCCAAAATATTTTATGTTTAGTGAACCGCAGTGAGTGCATGCACCGGGAACCGGTTTTATTAATCCGCAATAATGACATTGTATTTTATTTTGATTTATATGATAAACCATCGGAACGGAACAGTTCTCACACATTTCAACTTCACCGCAATCGTTACAGAATATTTGTGTAGAAAATCCTCTTCTGTTCTGAAGAATAATTACTCCTTCTTTTTTCTTTAATCTATCTTCAATTTTATCCAATAATACTTTTGAAAAAACAGTTTCACTTTTAGTTTTATTTTTTTCGTGAGCAATGTTTACAAAAGTAATCTTAGGCAGCTTAACATCATCAATTCTGTTGGGAAGTGATAATAATTTGTACTTCCCAGTTTCAGCATTATACATACTTTCAATTGATGGTGTTGCAGAGCCAAGAACAACCGGGCATTCGAAAATACTGCCAAGAACAACTGCAGAATCACGCGCATTATATTTCGGAATCATTTCAAAACTTTTATAACTGGCATCGTGTTCTTCATCCACTACTATCAAACCGATTTTATCCAAAGGTGCAAACAAAGCTGAGCGCGCACCAATAACAACTTTGGATTTTCCGTTTAATACACGCCGCCACGAATCGTATCTTTCTCCCGCAGACATACGGCTGTGAATAACTGTAACTGTATCTCCAAAATTGTTAAAAAATCTTGATGTGATTTGAGGAGTGAGTGATATTTCAGGAACAAGAATTAAAACAGATTTATTTTTTTCAAGAACTTGTTTTGCTAATTCAATATAAACCTGAGTTTTACCGCTTCCTGTTACTCCATG
>JAVEUY010000296.1:0-4147 GCA_034005315.1 Ignavibacteriaceae bacterium
GAAGGTTATTTGCAGGGGCTTGCTAAGTTATATGCCGCTTTAGGTCTATCCGGACAGAATGGACCTGCAAGTGCAGAAATTGCTAATGTGGATGCAGGTACATCACCGTTTTTAAGAACCTGGTGGTATATGCAAGAGTTTACTACAGATGAAGTGAAATGGACACAAAGTGATCCAGGGACACCTGAACTTTCATACACAAACTACGGGACAGTAAACAACCCTATTATATCAGGTTTGTATTATCGGCTAATGTTTACAATATCATTGTGCAATGATTATCTTAAGCAAACAACTGATGAGAATGTAAAGTCCAGGGGGCACGATGATCAATTATTGGTTATCCAGCAATATCGGTCTGAAGCACGATTTCTGAGAGCACTGATGTATTATTATGGTCTTGATGTTTTTGGCAATATGCCATTTGTCACCGAGGCTGACCCCATTGGATCATACATCCCTCCACAATATTCAAGAAAACAATTATTCGAATATATTGAAGATGAACTGTTATTTCTTGAGAATGACCCTAATCTGAAGGAACCCCATCAGAATTTGTATGGTAGAGCTGATAAATCTGCTGTATGGATGCTGCTTTCTCGCTTATATTTGAATGCTGAAATATACCTAAGTGAATTGAGTGAGGATGGTGATTTGGTTGCAAAAGGTAATGCTCACTATGAAGCATGTAAAACTTATGCACAAAAAATTATTGATTTAACAAACTTCAGTTTGTGCCCAAACTATGCTCATCTGTTTATGGCTGATAATGGCGAAAATCCCGATGCCAGAAAAGAAATTATTTTTAGTATTAATTTCGACGGTCGATGGACTCAGTCATATGCAACACAGTTTCTTGTTGATGGTTCACGTGGACCTAATGATAATTCTTTTACAAAAACGAGTGGTGTATCTAAAACTTTCAAAGGTTCGAGAGCGACATTGACTTTTATTCGTCATTTTTGGCCCGAAATAGATCAATGGATGACAAATGGGAAAATTACTGATGTTTCAGGATCCTATACATGGTCTGATGGTGATCCATTAGGGTTTGATTACGCATCACAAGGGACATTGGGTGCTGTTGTTAGACAGTCAGATAACAGAGCACTCTTTTTTACCCGTCAATGTACACTACCGATGTCTCAGAATGCAGGTTCAAGTACTTTTATTTATGGTTGGCCTTCGTATAAATTTTCAAACATAACCAGTACTGGCACTATACCATATTATGTTGATGAAAATGAAAATAATGTAGACCTGATTGAGTATCCAAGCCTGGATTATCCATTGATGCGATTGGCAGAAGCATATTTAAATTATGCTGAAGCATGTGTCCGTATTACGGGGGGAGATTGTACTGACTCCAAAGCTCTGAGTGTGCTTAATGAACTGAGAGACAGGGCTGGTATTACAACGGATCATATTACAGAATTTAACCTGGAGTATATTTTTGGCGAAAGGAGCAGGGAACTGTATTGGGAAGGTTTTCGCCGAACAGATCTTATCAGATGGGATCGCTTTGCCGGAAGTAATTATAATTGGGAATTTAAAAATGGAGTAACTGAAGGCTCACCTGTCCCATATTTCAGATGTCTCTTTCCAATACCTATTTCAGATCTGGGTGTAAATATTAATTTAAAACAAAATCCGGGTTATTCAGGAGGTAATTAATAACTCTAAAATCAGTAAAAATGAAAAGAATAAAATTTATAGTATTGGGATTTATACTATTGTCGTATGCATGTAGTAATGATGAAAGGGTTTTCATTAATCCTGAAAATATTGTTCCAAGTGAATGGGTGATTGCAAATAATTCAATATTTCCAAACCAAGGTGACACATTAATCCTTAACAAATCTGATGCAGCACTGGAATTTGATACAATTAGCTGGACGAATACAGATTTTGGTTATAATGCAATCATTAACTATGCAATACAAATGGCTGTTATGCAGGAAGATAGTTCGTTGTCTGAATATAAAACAGTAGCTACTACAAACAAAACTAATTATCCTCTGACTGTTAATGATATTAATTCATTTATTTTAAATGCAGGGGCAGTAAAACGTCGTCAGACAGATATTTTTATAAGGGTATCTGCATCAATTAGTACTGTATATACTAAAGTTAATTCGAATGTGTATAAAATTACGGCAACAACCTATTCAACAGATCCGGATAAACTATATTTTGTTGGTGATTATTCTGAAAATAAGACCGATAGTTCAGAATATATTTTCTCACCTAATTGGGATCAGATTTATAATGGATATGCTTATTTGCCGAACAGTACTACTGGTATTTGGTTAGTTGAAGAAATTAATCCCGGAGTGAGGTGGGGAATTTCATCTCCTACAGAACAGGGTAGTACTTTGACTTTAATAAAAGAATCAGATGGTGGACAACCTATCATGCCAGGTGCATTTGGATCTGGCAATGTAGAACCAAGTTTTGTTGATTCGGGATATTACCGTGTTTCAGTTGCATTAAAAGAAACCAGTTCAGTTAAAACTATACAGGTATGGCGCTTTTACAGTAAGTTTTTTGTACCAGGTCAACGTAACATGAATTATATCTGGTGGGGTAATAATTTTTCAGGTCAGGATCCGGATGTGCCTGCTTGGTATGTTAATCCTGAAGAAGAACCAATAATATGGGGAACCGGTGTTTTGTTGACTTATTATCCTAAAGAAAAAGTTTGGAAATCTGATGTTGTTTTTGTTCCTAAATTTCAGACAGCAGCAGGCGCTCCTCCTCAACCGGAAACAACCGGACCCTTTGAATTTAAGTTTAGGGCAAACTGGGCAGGCACTCATAATCCCAATGGCAGCTCTTCGCAGTCATGGGGGAATGCTGCAAACCTTGGAGGTGGTTCGAATGATTTGGTAAATGAAAATGGAATCCAAACCGGTAGAATCACAGGAACAGGGAATATCAAGTTTAACGGAATTCAGGGTAATTACCGATTTTATGTTTACCTCAATTCATATCCTTATGAATACAAATTAATTCCTGCAGAATAATAGTAAGTTAGTTTTGATTGTAAGCTCCTGATCGGGCAGTGTGATACTTTATATATCACACTGCCAAGGGGTTTGTTGCTCGAAATTCCAACCATGCAATACGTTAAGATATTGTTTATTAGGCAAATAGAATGTGTGGTTAATTTGTTAGATGTGTTTTTATTAATTAAATATCATGAAGAAATTTTTCTCAAATATTATATTTTTCATTATTCCTGTAGTAGCTTTTTCTCAAGCTGTTACTCAACCGACTCTTCCAACAGAGAATGATCCTTTGGTGATTACATTTGATATTAATCAATGTTCAACACAGAAAGGAACATTAATTGGGTATACCGGTCCCATTTACGCTCACATGGGGGTAATTACGACTAAAAGTCCTACAGGAACCGAGTGGTTATCCCGAATAGCTTTGTGGCCTGACAAGGCTGCTACAGCTGTTCCTCCTCAGGATTGTAACATAGATGCCGTGCAGTTAATTCCTGTATCAGGGCAGCCTGATGTATATACCTTGTCAATGCCCAAAGGTGTACGACAGTTTTTTCTTGAATTTTCCCAGGAAAATACAATATATCAGTTTGCCAATGACGAGAGAATTACCAGATTGGAAATCGTGTTACGTAACGCTGACGGCTCCAAAGATGGTAGAATGACAGGTAGTAGTTCAAAGAATATCTCAGTTCCAATTTATAATGATGGATTGAATGTTCTTTTTACTGAACCGGATAAGGACTTATTCATTGCAAAAAATCAAATTGTAGGATTCATAGCTATGGCTTCACAAACTTGTGATATGCAACTGCTGGTTGGAACCAATATTGTTTCATCGGTAAATAATACTACTACTATCACGGGTTCGCACCAATTTGCAAATAGTGGAACATATACAGTTAAAGTTAATGCTAACAATAGTAATGGTTCAAGTAGTCAGAGTTTGCATGTTACGGTTCGGGGTGATGTTGTCACACAGCCCAAGCCATCAGGTGTCAGATACGGTATTAATTATGTTGATGATAATACCGTAACCTTAGTCTTGTTTGCTCCTGGGAAAGAATTTATATATGTGGTGGGAGATTTCAACGATTGGATTCTTGATAACAACTACATTATGAAAAAATACG
>JAVEUY010000297.1:0-4135 GCA_034005315.1 Ignavibacteriaceae bacterium
AATGCATCACCTAAATCTTCAGGATATAAAGGAATAAGCCAGTAATCAACACCGATAGCAGTATTTGACCTGATTGTAAGAATACCGCGTATATATGAAATATATGAACCGTTAACAGGTGATTCATATTCAGGTCTGATTCCGCTTGAATTCATTTTAAAATAAGTTGATTGTGCATAAACCATTATATATCTGCCATGTCCATCATTTATTTTAAAATTACCAGATGTAGATCCGGTGCCGGTAACTCTGTCAGAAGTAATAAGATTATGGTTTTCATCTGCAACAAATTCAACATAGGTTCCCATATATTTTCTCATAGAGTAATTACCTGTTGTACCAGTATATAAATCTTCGATATTAATTTTTGTAGGTGCAGGTCTTTCTGGTAAAACTTCTATTTCTTCAATTGGAATCGGAACCGGACTTGTTATTAAAAACAATTCAGTTGACTGAAAATATGGTGTTACAACTCCTGTAAATTCATATACTGTTGCAGTATCAGCCAGATCAAAAAGGGTTTGTTGTGCATTAGCACTTGAAGTATCCTGCTGATAAATCTGTATTCCTCCCCACTCAGGATTATCTTTATCCTGAATGTAACAAGACCATGCAGTACCAACCCAGATTATTGGTCTTCTGTCACCAACACCGGGTTCATCAGAACCGACAACTGTTCTAACTGTCACTACACCTCTTACTCTAACAGTATCACCAGCTAAAGGTGAAGGAGGAAAATTTGGATACGTAGTAGAATCCGCTATATAATTTATATCATACAATGTTACTAAAGGATAGCTTTGGCTAAATCCATTAGTATTAAGAACTAATAACAATATTGCCATCAGTCCAAAAATTGAAACCAGATTGTTAAATCTTTTTTTCATAGCATACTCCGAATTAATGATTATTTAATTACTAAAAATTTTCCTGTTTTGATATTCCCATTATTTCTGTTCTTAACTGTAAATAAATATAAACCGGATGCAATAGCCTGATCATCATCGGTAATTAAATCCCAGCTATGCTCTCCGCCGGCAAACTGCTGTTTATTATCGCTTGCATATTGTTCAAACCATCTGATATCGCTTCCGTTTTGTGTAGATGAGTGTTCCATTTTTTTTACAATATCACCTGAAAGAGTGTAAATAGTAATATCACACTCTGCAGGCAAATTATAAAAATAAATTTTTCTCAGCCGCTCAGAACCGCCATCCCAGATTGCATTACCATAATAAGGATTTGGATAAACACCTACTTCTACATTTTCATCTTCTGTGGCAGGAGTGCCAGGTAATACTCTTTTAAGATTAGCTAATAAACTTGATTCAAGCGGCTCAAGATTATTAACCGGATCACCTTTATCAAATGCAGTAACAGTAAACAAGTACTGCCAGCCATTTAATAAATTTGTTATTTCCATCTTATAAAAATATCTGGTTGTATCGTTTGGAAAGGTAATTGGTTCATTTAATTCAACTGCAGAAAATCCTGTATTAAAACCTGTAGAACCGGCGCTATCAACCTGCAGTAATACGACTAACGATTTTAAGATATCCTGCTTTTCGGTAAGATCAAATCCAGCCTGTGTTCTATATACTCTGTAACCTGCAAAATCTTTTAGACCTGAAATCGGATCAACAGAATTCTCTGCTCTTTTATCCCAGTAAATAGTAGTTTTATTACTCTCAGGAATTACTTTAATAACCGGAGAATTCGGAGGTGCCGGCAATATGTATCTGTGAATTTTACCATCACCATAAATATCTTCTTCAGGTTCAATAATTCCGTTCCTGTTTCTATCGTTACCAAAATACGCTCTCAATGCCCAGTCTGCATTATTAGTCAGAATACTTCTTTGTTCCGGCAGATCAAGCGATGCAGGATCGTTTCCATATTTTTTAGCACAAACAATTGCAAAAACAACATTAACAGAATCTCCGGGAGCTAAGTTGTTAAAATATCCTCTTGTTAACATAATAGATCTGTTTGATGCTAACTTTAATATCCCCGGAGAAATTCCTTGATTATATCTTTTATTGCCGCCAAAATAACCCTGCATTTTTCTGTATCGCTCAATATCATCTTGCGGAGCAAAAAAATCAGGATCTGATGTGTTACTGTGTGTCCAGGAATTAAAATTTGTTCCTGTTAATGTATCACCTGCAGGAATAATAAACTTTTCTTCAATTGTTGGAGTAGAGCCTAAAAATATTAGTCCGATATAACTATCAGTGAAACCGGGATCACCATCAACATCAAATTCATAAGCCATATTAAGAGTATCAATAAAACCATCTCCACCGTGAGAATAAAATGCAGTTCCTGCAGGACGACCGGTTAATTTTGTATTTCTGACAACTGCATCTGTCCATAAGCCAATATAAATACTATCAAGATATTTATTAGTTATATTCTTAATTGAATAATTCAGGATTACAAAAAAATCTGCAAATGGAAAATTCCATGCATAGGTTTCCTGATGAACTGAAATACCGTAAGGAATGTGTTCAGGAATAATTTGTCCATTTAAATATCTTTTATTTGTATCGGTATAATCCATCAAAAAATCCTGGTGTGAAATAGCATCCGGATTATAGAATCTTGAATCAAGCAAACTTGATCTTTCTTCAATTTTATCAGTTTGTGAGTTTGTATATTCAAATCCGCCGCCTCTGTTTGAACTTATTGTGGAAACATCAATTACAGATGTAGTAACATAGGGACCGGTTTTAATAATACTATTTACACTGTCTTTTTTAAAACCGCCGACCCACAATCCGCCGGCAAAAAGATGTTCAATTCCACTGCCGAGTGGATATTCACAAGATGGTGTATTTGGCCATCCGACCCACCCGCTGCCATACATTCCAAAATTTGTAACTGATAAACCAATATTTCCTGTATTAGTAAATTTTGAATCATCATATAATGTTTTTGATAGAGTCTGGAGGGTTTGCTGAGCGTTTACTAATAAGGCGTAAAACAAAACAAAACAAATTACTTTATAAATAAACTTCATTAACAAGGTTATTTCAATTTTTATTAATTAATAAATAAATATCAGGAACTTAAAAATAATACCTTGAAGCCTAATAAAAAATTAAAAAGTAATAAGATTTTTTTTGGAGATATTATTCTAAAATATTTTAAACTATTCGAAAGAAGGAAGTTTCAGATAAATGAAACAATTTTAAAAACCAAGATGAATTTTTATAGTTAAAATATCTGAATAATTATTCTGAATTCATTTAAGGACCATGATTTTACAACTTCAAAAAAATCCATCTTTACAGGATAGGATAGTAAGTGTAATAATTTTTAGATTTCAGAAAAATAAAACTCAAATAACTATAAAGTGCCGTCAAAATTCTCTAAAATTTCTTTAACATTCTTTAGGAACAATCCGCCTAACATACCATCAATTAAACGATGATCGTGGGACAATGTTAACGCCATTATATGTCTGATTGCAATAGTATCAGAATCATTCAATTCAATAACTACTGGTTTTTTCTGTAAAGCACCAACTCCAAGTATTGCAACTTCCGGCTGGTTAATAATAGGTGTTCCGAAAATAGTTCCGAAAACCCCGTAATTTGTTATTGTAAATGTTCCGTTTGAAATATCATCGGGAGTTAGTTTTTTCGTTCTGGATCTGTTAGCTAAATCTGCAATTGCTTTTGCAATTCCGATTACATTTCTATCTCCTGCACCTTTGATGTTTGGGACAATTAATCCGGTTGGCTCAATAGCAACCGCAATTCCAAGATTAATAAATTTCTTTTGAAGGATTACATTACCATCAATAGTAGAATTTACTAATGGATATTTTTTTAATGACTTCACAACGGCATCAGCAATAAAAGCCATATAAGTAAGTTTAACATTTTCTTTTTCCATTATTTCATCTTTCTTAGCTTTGATGAAATTATGAATTCCTGTCAGATCAACTTCAATTAATCCTGTAACATGAACAGAAGTATCCCTGCTTAAAACCATATGATCCATAATTCTCTGACGAATATTATCCATCGGAATTCTATCAACATCTTTATCGCTGTAAACAACCGGCGATATTGATGGAATAAATTCAGGTGCAGGTGATGCAGTTTTAATTTCCTTTTTATTCTGA
>JAVEUY010000298.1:0-4130 GCA_034005315.1 Ignavibacteriaceae bacterium
GATGTAAGAGGTAATTCAACGGATGCATATAAAATAGAAAGAAGAACAAGACCTTTAAATGGAACCTGGTCAAGCTGGTCAGAACTTGCAAACTTATCAGGCACAACATCATCATATATTGATTACTCAATCAACAATGCATCAGGCGGCGATAGAGAAGCAGAGTATAGAATTACCGCGATAGATATCGGAGACAATACATCATCAACACAATCGGTAATAATAGAGTATGGCCAAAACATACTTGATAAAATTAAGATAAACGGAATGGTAAGTAATTACGCTCTAGATCAGAATTATCCTAACCCATTCAATCCAAGCACAAAAATTTCTTATTCAATAAAAGAAGAAGGATTAGTAACACTAAAGGTTTATGATGTTTTAGGAAAAGTAGTAACAACACTTGTAAATGAAAATAAAGCAGAAGGAAATTACGAAGTGGATTTTAATGCTTCAGAATTACCAAGTGGAATGTATATTTACTCCCTCCAGGCAGGTGATTTTCTTGAGAGTCGTAAAATGCTGCTGATGAAGTAATCCTATCTTTTAATTTCTCTTTTAGGGACACGATGCTATCGTGTCCCTTTTTTTTGTAATAATATTCATTATTTACTGCAATTCTTTTTAATTTTACTGCAACAATTATTCTAATTATGTTATATCACTCCACAAAATGCAGGGGCATTTATGCGTAAAGTTTACTCTATTCTTATACTTATTTTCTTTGCTCTAACAATTTACGCACAGGTACTTGATGATCAGTACTTCAAAGAAAACCACGAAGTTTATTTTTCATTTAACATCAGTGATAAGCAGGAACTTACTTCATTATCTCGCATCATCTCAATTGATAAGCTATCCGGCAATACGGTTTATGCTTATGCAAACTTAAGCGAGTTCAGGCAGTTTGAACAGCTAAATTATCAATACACTGTTCTAACTCATCCCGGCAAATTAATACAGCCGGAAATGTCATCAATCCTTGAAGATATAAATGACTGGAATGTCTATCCAACTTACGATACCTATATCGCAATGATGTACCAGTTCCAGGCTAATTATCCTGCATTGTGCAGGATAGTTGATGGTGGATTAACTGTTCAGGGAAGAAAAATATTATTCGCAGTTATTTCAGATAACGTAAATCAGCGCGAACCTGAGCCGCAGTTTATGTACACATCGTCAATCCACGGTGATGAAACTACAGGCTATGTTCTTATGCTCAGGTTAATTGATTCATTGCTGACCACGTATAGTTCAAATCCGAGAATAAACAATATAGTTAACAATGCCGAGATATGGATAAATCCTCTTGCAAATCCTGATGGAACATACAGAAGCGGCAACAGCACGGTTTACGGAGCTGTTAGATATAACTTCAACGGTTACGATCTTAACAGAAATTTCCCCGATCCGATTTATGGCATTTACCCGGATCAGCAAATTGAAACAGGAAGATTCAGAGCAATAGCAGAAGCAAATAACTTTGCACTTGTTGCAAACTTTCACGGCGGGACAGAAGTAGTGAATTATGCGTGGGATACATGGACAAATGAATACCCAGATTACAAACATCATCCCGATGAAGCCTGGTACCAGTATATCTCTCATCTTTATGCAGATACCTGCCAGGCAAATGCACCATCAAATTATATGAACGGTTACGACGATGGAATTACAAATGGTGGTGCGTGGTATATTATAAACGGCGGCAGACAAGATTACACAAATTATTACCGCTGGGGCAGGGAAGTAACGATCGAAATTTCTGATGTTAAACTTGTTGCTGCATCACAACTGCCTGCTCACTGGAACTACAACAGGAAATCTCTTATCCGTTATATGGAAAATGTTTTGCACGGAGTTAACGGCATTATAACGGATACATCCGGCAATCCTGTAAAGGCTAAAGTAACTGTGCTTAATCACGATACAGATAACTCAGAAGTTTTTTCTGATTCTACAGGATTCTACATAAGAATGCTTGCACCGGGTACCTACTCCTTTAAGTTTGATGCAACGGATCATTTTTCCCAGACAATCAATAATGTTGTGGTAAGTTCTTACAACTCTTTAACAAATTTGAATGTTGAACTTGTGCCCTCAATTATTCCTGTAGAGCTAACAGCATTTAATGCATCAGTAAATAAAAATGAAGTTGTACTTAATTGGACAACAGCTACCGAGTTAAATAATCTTGGTTTTGAGATACAAAGAAAAAACGTTGAAGGCGAATTTGAAACTATTGGATTTGTAAATGGTAAGGGAACAACCACAGAAGTAAATAATTATTCATTTACAGATTCCAAAGTTGATGCAGGAAACTACTCATACAGGTTAATGCAAAAAGATTTTTATGGAACATTTGCATACTCACAGGAAGTTGAAGTAGAAGTTAGTCTGCCTCTTGAATACTCACTTGAGCAGAACTATCCAAATCCGTTTAATCCAACTACAACTATCCGATATGCAATTCCTCAGGATAATTATGTAAGCATAAAGCTGTATGATGTTTTAGGAAATGAAGTAATGACACTAGTTAATGAGCAGAAGCAGGCAGGCAGATATGAAATGCTGTTTAATGCTTCCGGTATTGCAAGCGGTGTTTATTACTACCAGATCACATCCGGCAGCTTTACACAAACAAGAAAACTTGTTTTGATGAAGTAATGAACAATTAAAAATGTACAACCTGCCTGCCGGTAGGCAGGTTTACAATTAAGGCACGAGAAATCGTGCCTTTTCTGTCGTTTTCGGTTGACTATTGCAACACTCAGTGACGCAATAAATTTTAAGCAGTACTCACTGAAAAAAATAAACTTGTTTTTGCATTAAATCCCCAACATTTCTACTTACCTAAACTACGGCATAATAATTTCATCTTTATTATCTCAGGCGGAGAAAATAATGGTGCTTTTTATTATTACTTTTATTTTATTTCAGTATGAAACTTATAAAGTGTTCATACAACCGCAGATTACATCGCATACATCGCTACGTTATTCCACTGGTTTTACTTAGCTTAATAAAAGCAAAAGTTTCTTTCCCTAAAAATTATTGTACAGGCAGGTTTTAAATGAAAATAAAATTATGTATTTGTTTACTGTTTCTTATAGTTGGAAACTATTTGTTTGCACAGCAAAACACTTTTAATACTGATTTAGAACTACAAAAATTTGTTAATAGAGGTGGCCAGTATGAAGAAGTAAATCCCGGTATGTTTAAGCTTACTTATGCTAATGGTTTTAATAAAAAAGTGTTTTTAACCCCACCTAAAAGCATTAAAAAACATAGCAATAATATAAACACGACCATTATAAATGTTTGGGAAATAGATACAACACTTTATGCAAATAAATTTAGGTTTTGGCAAAGAGTAAATATCGTAAATGATTTTGAAGGAATAGTCTTTGTTGATGACTTAAATAAAAATGGGCTTCTTGAATTATACGGGTTAACCGAAATAAATTGGCCTTTCGGTGGTCAAGTTGATATTCTTGAACAAGATCCTACTGGTAAGTTTAAAAGAGTATTTTCTTATGATACTACCAGTATTTTTGTACAAGGAATTGGAGATATCAATGGTGATGGAATAAAAGAAGTTCATTTAAGAACTACGGACACATTAAATGGTAAATTTTACAAAGCTGATAGCCTAGGTGAGCTGCCAACAAAATTCGATTTTGTGTTTTATTTTCAACCTATCGGTCAAATAAATGATTTGACCTTTGGGGATTTTGATAAAGATGGGAAAACAGACTGTATATTTATTGACTGGCCAACTGTATATATAGCCAAATATGATAGCTCATTAAATAATTTTGTACAGTCTTTTTATTTTCAAATCCAGCCTAATGATGCCCAGGGTGGCTTTGCCGTTGGTGATTTTGATCAGGATGGAAAAACAGAAATAGTATTTGGTACTGCTTTAAAGATGGTTTATGTAATTGAGGCAAAAGGTGAAAATGAATACCAGGTTGTTTGGCTAGGAGATGCACCGACATATAATGCTTATATGATTACTTCAACCGATGATATTGATGGAAACGGGAAACCAGAATTTTGGATTGGTGGTCAAGATTTTAATACCGGCATATCAACATTCTGGTGCTATGAAGCAGATGGTGATA
>JAVEUY010000299.1:0-4127 GCA_034005315.1 Ignavibacteriaceae bacterium
GAGAACAAGTTAGAAACCTGAAAATAATGTTCTGAAATATTAATCGAATCAATAATAAGAACTGCACTTCCGGTATTAATAATAAATATACTTTTAGTTGATGTATTATTAATAATTGTTGAATCAAAAGACAGGGAGGCAGGTAATAAATTAAGCTCTGCAATTGTTGGTCTGCTATTATTCGTTGCAAAGCTATATATTCTTTCTACAAATTCCGGATGATCGATGAAAGGATTTCTTTTTTGCTGATAGTTTGCAATTGCATTATTACGGTTTGACTCAGTAATACTAACCGGATCAAGTTTATTCCATTCTCTGAAAACAATTTCCTGAATCTGAGTAAAGAAGCCTCCGTAATTAACCGGATAGCGCGTGATGAAATAAAACATGGATCTGCTTACATCTCCCTTATGAACATCTCTTGGCTCAAATACAATTTGATTTAAATAATTTCTACCAAGTTTACTTCCTGCGGAATCCCATGTAACATTTGAAACAACTTTACCAAAAGGATAATTTGCACGAATGCCGTTTGCAGGATTATCTGTCGGGAATAAATGAAAAAGATCCGATTTCATTGGCTCATTTTCACTAAAGTTAGATTGAGGCCAGGTGTGTTCTGTATTAAAATTATAATTGTTTTGTGCATCTGTTCTGCTTATATAACCAACTGCTTTTCTGCCGGTATAAACGCATTCCAGAGTGTTTTGAGAAGCTCCCTGCCCATTAACTTTCTGATTATCAATTTCCATATACATTTTATCGCGGGCTAAATTATATCCTAATGATGTATGATTTACAACCAGAGAATTTAAAGCATTTTTTAATTCAACATCATATTTGTTAAATGTAGCAGCATCATAAATATCATCATATTTCGCTGTTCCTGTTACATTAATTGCAGCTCCGGTTGTACTATCTGTACTTGTAATTAAAACTACATCAGCATCGATAACATTTTGGTTTGGATTATATTTTATCCAGACAATAACGCTGTCGTCAGGCGGTATTAAGAATAAAGTATCAGATAAAGTATAAACGGTTTTAAGATTAGTTAAATCTACAGATGCGGGATAATCATTTTTATTAATGATATAAAAAGAAGCACTGTCAGAAGATGTAGTAAAGACTTGTGAAAAATCAATCGCTTCAGGGTTTACAGAAACCTGAGAATATATATTTACACAAGTTATAGCAGCAATTAATAAAAATCTTTTAATCATATTTCTTAATTTATTTGTTAATAATAAAATTAGAAGAAAATATTATCAAATTAAATTCTTCCTTCCAAATAATCTTTACGTTTCTTTTCCGGAAATTTTTCTATTGCATAACGAAGCATTGTTCTTGGCATAGTTTTATAATGCTTCAGTAAAAATTCTTCTTCAATTTCTAAATCACGCTTGCCGACTTCTCTTAACATCCAGCCAACAGCTTTATGTATAAGATCATGTTTGTCGTTAAGCAGAATTTCAGAAATATTTAATGTATCTTCAAATAAATGATTCTTAATAAATGTAAATGTTGATAAAACAGCAATTCTCCTTTTCCATATATCTTTTGAGTGAGCAAATTTATATATCAGACCTTTTTCTTTATCGAGCAAATGTTCACCGATAATCTGCGGTGAAGAAAGATCAACTAAATCCCAGTTATTTATTCCTTTTATGTTTTCAAGATAAAATTTTAAAATTAGTTTTTTCTTTTTCTCATCTCCTTTTTTATACTGATCAACAAGAATAAGAGCAGCAATTAATCTTTCTTCATGAATTTTAGAATTAATAAGTAATTTTAAAGCAGTAGTTGATAAATCTTTAAACTGCTTTGCAATTATTCTTTGTTCGGGCATTTTAATTCCATAAAACACATCACCTTCACCATACTCGCCTTTTCCTGTTTTAAAGAATCTCTGAAGTATGACAGCATGTTTTGGATTTGCCTGTTTCTTAATTTCTTTTCTGATTTCAGCAATGCTCATAAATAGTAAAATTATTATTAAAATTATTATCCTTCGATAAACTCAGGATATCATGATATTTATTTGCTCAATTATTACTTTATTTAATTACTCTCTTTATCCAATCTAACATTGTTTGTAATGCCAAGGGTGAAATTGTTTCTTCAATTTGTCCGTATTCAGATACTCTTCCGCTTTCAGAAGTCTGGAACAGATGATTTAATCCTTTCAATTCAATTGCATCAAAATTCTTATTACCGCCTTTTTCAAGTGCAGTTTTAATAGCTGATAAATTTTCTTTCGCCGGAACCTGCAAGTCGTTCTCTCCGTTTATTGCGAGTACCGGACATTTTACTTTTTGTAAAACAGCAGAAGGATCAAATTTTAAAAAGTACTTAAACCATGGACTTGTTAAAGCTTTAATCTGCATATTAATATAAGTCTCAGGATCTCCGAGTTTATTTTTTTCTTCATCGGTCATGATTTGATAATCTGCGAGAAATTTATCTTTTAATTTTTTATCAAGACTTTCATCATCACTATTCTTAATAATTGAAAATATTTCTTTTTGTGTTTTCAAAGATTTTTCGATTTCATTTTCACTTAAGCCTTCAGCACGTTGTATAAGCTCACCCTGAAGGTAAAGAATTGAATCACCTGGAATTCCGGTTCCAGCCATCATTATAATAAATGCAATATCATCACTTTGAATTGCTGCTAATGGTGCAATTATTCCGCCTTCACTGTGACCAATTAATCCGATCCTGGTTTTATCAATTTCATTTCTTTCCTTTAAATATTGTACACCTGCTAAAACATCTCTCGCAAAATCTTCTGTAGTTGCAGTTGAATGATCGCCGGTTGATTCTGCAATTCCACGGTCATCAAATCTTAAAACTGCAATTCCATAGCGTGTCAGATAATCGGCTATAACTAAAAACGGTTTATGATTAAATATTTCTTCGTTACAGTCCTGTCCGCCCGAACCTGAGATTAAAATAACAGCAGTCAGATTCTTTCCGTCTTTTGGAAAAGTTAATGTTCCTGCAAGGACTACATTATCTTTATCATTTTCAAATAGTACATCTTTAGAATTATATGGAAATGGTTCTTTAGGTTCTTGTGGTCTTTCAGGCAGTTCAATTTTATCGGTTTTCTTTACTAAAAGATCTAAACTCATTCCACCCTGACTCCATTTGCCTTTTATAATTTGCTCATCAAAAATTATTTTCCCTTTATAATTTCCTCTTATAACAGGGAAGTTGATAAAAATAGAATCTTCTTTAATTTCAGTGCTTTCAGCCGGTATTCCTGTTGCTCCCTGATCGGGGCTATCAAGTGTGGAGATATATTTTCCCGTTGAATCAATTGACAAATTAAATACAATTGTTAGTGCTGCTGAGTTAGGAAGCTCAAGTTTACCGCTCCAAATACCGCTGATGTCCTGTTGTGCAAATGTTTGAATTGCTAACAAAACAACCATTGTCATTTTTATTATAATCTTCATAATGATTTTGAGTTTATTGATTAAAAAATTTTCTTACAACCCAGACAATTAAAGATATGATTACACTTAATATAATCATTGATGTTATTGGAAAGAAAAATTTAATTCCTGGTTTATCAACAACAATATCACCGGGTAATTTTCCAAATGGCAATTTTGATATCCAATTCCAGGTTAATCCGATAAGAATGATTACAATTCCGGCAGCAATTATTATTTTTTGAATATTACTCATTTATTGAAAGCATTGAAAAGAAATCTTCAAAAACCAGATTATAGTTGAAAGCTAATTTAGTATCCCTGATTCTTGACAGATTAAAATACTCAATCCTTTGTCCTTCAGTTAATTTGATCTCAGCGGGATTTAAATCAATTCTTTTCCGGAAAATATAATCCGATAGATTATCTGATGTATATATCTTAAATAAATCTATATCACCAAAATCATCAATACCAAGTTCTTCCATCATTTCTCTTCTGACAGTAAATTCAGGATTTTCATTTTGTTCGACTTTACCGCCGGGAATATCCCACATATTCGGAAAGGGAATATCGGCTCTGTCATCACGTAATAATAATAAGACTTGATTATCCTTGTTTAGAAGGATTATTCCTGCACCGAACATAAAAAATAATTTGATTAACAAATATTGTTACTGATAT
>JAVEUY010000300.1:0-4120 GCA_034005315.1 Ignavibacteriaceae bacterium
TTCACTAAAACTGCTTTTTGTTTGATAAAACGAACATTCTTCTTCCATTGAGATTATTAAACTCTATAATTCTTGACTTTTCAGGTACTTAGCTATATTTTTCCACTCTTTATTTGAAACGACTTATGGTTTTCGGAGGAAAATTACGTGAAACAGGAAAAATTAACGAAATTTGTTAAAACTGAAGATGCCGAACATAAATGGTATCTTGTTGATGCAGAGGGTCAAACACTCGGCAGAATGGCTTCAAAAATTGCTAAGATTATTCGGGGTAAAAATAAACCAATCTTTACACCAAATACCGATACAGGTGATTTTGTTGTTGTCATAAATGCAGAGAAGGTTAAAGTGACCGGTAAACGCGAACACTTAAAAGAATATAAAAGACACTCTGGTTATCCCGGCGGTCAGACGATTACTTCGTTTAAAGATGTGATGGCTAAGAAACCGGAATTTGTTGTTGAAACTGCTGTAAGAGGTATGCTTCCGAAAACTAAATTAGGAAATAAATTAATTAAAAAATTAAAAGTTTATTCCGGTTCTGAACACCCACATACCGCACAAAAACCTGAAACAATTAGTTTAATGGAGAAATAATGGCTGAGAAAATTTATGTTGGAAGAAGAAAGACATCTGTTGCACGTGTAATATTAAAAAGTGGTAACGGAAAAATTACTGTTAACGACAAAGAGTTTGAAGTATTCTTTCCGCAGCTTTTAAGCAGAGAAGATATTTTATTACCATTTAAACTTACCGAGACAGAAGGAAAATATGATGTTCAGGTTAATGTTAATGGAGGCGGTACTACAGGTCAGGCACAGTCAGTAAGATTAGGTATTGCAAGAGCATTGGTAGAAATTAATCCTGACTATAGACCAAAACTTAAAACTGAAGGACTTCTGACAAGAGATCCAAGAATGGTTGAAAGAAAGAAATACGGTCAGCCAAAAGCTCGTAAAAGATTTCAATTTTCAAAAAGATAATTATTTTATTCAACCCGCTTTTTGGCGGACAGGTTCGGTTTATCCTGAGCCTGGTCTTAAATTATTAAACAATCAATCATACTTTCTGATTTGCCTCCTGTGTCCCGCATAAAAAGGGATGGAAAGGCAAAGTAGATGAAAGTAGAAGAAAAACAGGAGATATATGAGAAAAGTTGATTTAACTCAGCTTATAGAAGCTGGTGCACATTTCGGTCATTTAACCCGCCGATGGAATCCTAAAATGAAGCCGTATATTTTTATGGAAAAAAACGGGATTCATATCATTGATCTTAAAAAAACACAAAACTATCTGGTTGATGCGGCTGAAGAATTATCGAAGTATGCTGCTGATGGAAAGAAAGTTCTTTTTGTTGGTACAAAAAAGCAGGCAAAAAGTGTAATTGAAGCTGAAGCAAGAAGAAGCGGTCAGAATTGGGTTTGTGAAAGATGGCTTGGCGGTATGTTGACTAATTTTGCCACAATAAGAAAAAGTGTTAAGAGATTAAGCAACATCGAAAAACAGGAAACTGATGGTACGTTTGATAAGATAACTAAGAAAGAAAGACTTTTTTTAACAAGAGAAAAAGATAAGCTTAAGAAAGTTCTTGAAGGTGTCGAATCGATGAGCAAATTGCCGGGTGCATTGTTTATTGTTGATATTAAAAAAGAAGCAATCGCCGTTCAGGAAGCGCATAGACTGAACATACCTGTTTTTGCTATTGTTGATACAAACTGTGATCCTGATGAAGTTGATTATTTAATTCCTGCAAATGACGATGCAGTTAAAACTGTTGAAATTATTACTCAGTTTATGGCTGATGCAGTTATTGAAGGTGAAACAAAATTTAAAGAAAAGAAAGCTGAAGAAGTAGCTGAAAAAGAACGTGTGAGGAAAGAAAAAGAAGCTGAGAGAAAAGAAGAGGCTAAGAAGAAATTAGAATCCAAAGCAAAAAAAGAAGCTAAGGAACAGACTGAAGCAAATGAAAAAACAGAAGAATAATATTCTGATAAAATTAATTTTGAAAGGAAGTGAATAAATAATGGCTATTACAGCTGCACAAGTAAATGAACTTAGACAAAAAACCGGTGCCGGAATGATGGATTGTAAAAAAGCTCTTACAGAAGCAAACGGTGATTTTGAAAAAGCAATTGAAATCTTAAGAAAAAAAGGTGCATCGGTTGCCAGTAAACGTGCTGAAAAATCAGCTAACGAAGGAATTATTGTTACTAAAGTTTCTGATAATAATAAAAAAGCTTCAATAATTGAAGTTAATTGCGAAACCGATTTTGTTGCTAAAAGCGAAGACTTTGTTAAATTAGCAAAAGCTGTTGTAGAGGCTGCATTTAATTCGGAATCAAGCGATGCTAAACAATTATTGGAATCTGATAAAGTGTTAAGTGATACTTTTGTTGACACTATGGGCAAGGTTGGTGAAAAAGTTGAAGTATCCCGCGTATTGACTCTGAAAGCAGAAAATGGTTTAATTGTTGATTATATCCATATGGGTTCAAAGCTTGGCGTTCTTGTTAAGTTTGATAATGTACCGGATAAAAATGATGAACTGGTTGAATTAGGAAAAAATCTTGCAATGCAGGTTGCTGCTATGAATCCATTATGTGTTTACAGAGAAGAAGTTCCTTCTGCCACAATCGAGAAGGAAATAGATATCTATAAAGAGCTTTCAAGAAAAGAAGGTAAACCGGAAAACATCCTGGAAAAAATTGCAACCGGTAAACTGAATAAATTTTTTGCAGAGAATTGTTTGTTTGAACAGACTTATATTAAAGATAGTACCAGTTCAAAAACCATATCAAATCTTATGGACGAATACAATAAAAAGTATGGTACTCAAACCAAAATCAGTATGTTTAAGCGTTTCCATCTTGGTGATGAGAATAAATAAATTTGTTCTTAAGGTCTTAAGTTTCTTAAGACCTTTTTTTATATTTAAACTGCATTTTTTAGGAGAATAATGAATAAAGTAAAATACAAAAGAGTGCTGTTAAAATTAAGCGGGGAATCTTTAGAAGGTAATCAGGGATTTGGTATATCTTCTGAAGTACTGGATTTCTTTGCGGATGAAGTTAAAAAAGTTCATGATGATGGTGTGCAGCTTGGAATTGTGATTGGCGGCGGAAATATTTACCGCGGTTTAAGCGCAAGTAAACAGGGTATTGACAGAGCAACAGGCGACCAGATGGGAATGCTTGCAACTGTTATAAATTCATTAGCTCTTCAAAATGCAATTGAGAAAAAAGATATCCAGACAAGATTAATGAGTGCGATAAAAATGGAGGAAATAGCCGAACCATATATCAGAAGGCGAGCAATAAGACATCTTGAAAAAGGAAGAGTTGTAATTTTAGGCGCGGGCACAGGTCATCCTTATTTTAGTACTGATACTGCTGCTTCTTTAAGAGCTGTAGAAATCGGTGCAGATATTATTGTAAAAGGAACTAGGGTTGACGGAGTATATGATTCGGACCCTGAAAAAAACACAGGTGCTGTAAAATTTGAAAAAATATCTTACCTGGATATTTTAAAAAAAGATTTACGTGTTATGGATTTAACTGCTGTTAGTTTATGTCAGGAAAACAATCTGCCTATGATGGTTTTTAATATGGATGTTCCGGGCAATTTATTAAAACTTGTTATGGGCAAACCAGTCGGAACTTCAATCAGCAATTGAAAATTTCTATTAAATAATAAGTGAGTTGTTATGCATCAGATAATTAAAGACGCAAATAGCAGAATGGATAAAACCATTGAAGCATTAAGATCAGAGCTTGCTAAAGTCAGAACGGGAAAAGCAACAACGGCTCTGCTTGATAGTGTAAAAGTAGATTACTATGGAGCAATGACTCCAATCAGCCAGGTTGGCAATATTACTGTACTTGACCCTCATACATTATCAATAACTCCATGGGATAAATCTATGGTTCAGGTTATTGATAAAGCAATACTTGAAGCTAATCTTGGATTTAATCCGATAAGTGATGGAACAAATCTGAAAATCCCGATTCCTGCGCTTACTGAAGAAAGACGAAAAGATTTTGTTAAACTTGTTAAAAAATTCGGTGATGATTCTAATGTTTCAATAAGAAATATCTGACTTGATGACAATGATCACTTAAAT
>JAVEUY010000301.1:0-4091 GCA_034005315.1 Ignavibacteriaceae bacterium
GATATCAGAATCACCGAATCACTTCCTACCACTAAAAAGATTATTTCAGAAGGCGGCAAAGCAATTTTAATGACCCATTTAGGAAGACCAAAAGGTGTACCGAATTCTAAATACAGCCTGAAACCTGCTGCAAAAAGATTAAGTGAATTGCTTGGTAAAGAAGTTAAGCTTGCACCAGATTGTATTGGTGCCGAAACAAGATCAATGGTTGATGCAATGAAGAATGGCGAAGTATTGATTCTTGAAAATGTACGTTTCCATCCTGAAGAAGAAAAAAATGATCCGGTATTTGCAAAACAATTAGCCGAGCTTGGCGATGTTTATATCAATGATGCTTTTGGAAGCGCACACAGAGCACATGCATCAACTGAGGGAGTAACAAAATTTATTAAGGTTTGTGCTGCCGGTTATTTAATGCAGAAAGAACTTGATTATCTTGGAAGTGCAATTGCAAATCCAAAACGACCTTATGTAGCAATACTCGGCGGTTCAAAAATTTCCGGTAAGATAGATGTTATAAATAATCTTCTTGGTAAGGTTGATACATTAATTGTTGGCGGCGGAATGGCTTTTACATTTTATAAAGCTCAAGGTAAAGAGATTGGTACTTCATTGCTTGAAACCGAAAAGATTGATCTTGCAAAAGAAGTTTTGGATAGTGTAAATAAATCGGGTGTAAAATTTCTTTTACCGGTTGATGTAGTAGTTGCTGGTGAGTTTAAAAATGATTCTCCTTCAACTGTTGTAAATTCTGATTCTATACCTTCTGATAAAATGGGATTGGATATTGGTACTGAAACTGTTAAGTTATTTACAGCAGAAATTGCTAATGCTAAAACAGTTGTGTGGAACGGACCAATGGGTGTTTTTGAAATGGATAACTTTGCAAAGGGAACAAATGCAATTGCGCAGGCTCTTGTTGATGCTACAGCTAAAGGTGCAATTACTATTGTCGGAGGCGGAGACAGTGCTGCTGCAATTACAAAAACCGGATTAAAAGATAAAGTTTCTCATGTTTCTACTGGCGGCGGAGCTTCTTTGGAATTTTTAGAAGGTAAAGTTTTGCCGGGTGTAGTAGCATTAAATGATGTTAAATAAGTAAAGGTTAAGTGTGAATAATTATTATCGTCCAAGAGGTTTTGGAGGATTCTTTACCTTCCCTCCGGTTATTAAAAATTTATTGATTATAAATGCCATCGTTTTTTTTATACAAATGCTTTTTAACAATATTTCGTTTGATGGATATCCCGGATGGTATATTTTAAATAAATGGTTTGCACTAAATCCGATCTCAGGCTACGATGCTGCTGATAAACCATTTAATTTTCAAGTATGGCAATTGATTACTTATCAGTTTATGCACGGAGGTTTCTGGCATATCTTTTTTAATATGTTTATGCTCTGGATGTTTGGTGCCAATATTGAAAATATTTTTGGCTCTAAAAAGTTTTTAACTTTTTATCTTCTTGCAGGCATCAGTGCAGGATTATTTCAATTGTTTATAACACCTCTATTAGGCGGTCAGGGTGCTGTTACTATTGGCGCATCCGGAGCTATATATGGTGTTATGATAGCTTTTGCTCTTTTCTTTCCCGATAGTCTGATATTTATATATTTCCTGTTTCCTGTTAAGGCAAAATATTTTATCGGGTTTATGATTGTCTTTGAATTCCTTGCTGTTGATAGTGCTTCAAGCGGTGTAGCACATCTTGCGCATCTTGGCGGTGCAGTTTTTGCTTTTCTCTATATTATGTTTGATAAAAACAGCCGCGTAACTCTTAAAGATATGTTTAAAAAATCATATTACTTTAAACCAAAATCAGAAAATAATATTTTTCAAAATCCCTTTAGTAAACGAAAGTCTGTAAATCGTGATGTTGAAGATGCTGATTATTATGAGATTGACCATAAGCAGGAAGATGAAGTTACTCAGGAAGAAATAGATAAAATTTTAGATAAGATCAGTCAAACCGGTTATCAGAATCTTACTGAACGTGAAAAGAAAATTTTATTTCAGGCAAGCAAAAAAAAATGAAATGAGATTTAATAAATCATTTTTAATTATTTTTTTTATATCCCTGCTGGTTATTACTCAGAATTGTTCTGATCCTTTACCCATAGATGAAAAGATACTTGTTAAGGCTTATGCTGAAATGGTAATTATGCAGGACTCATCAAAATTAAGCGACCTTGAAATACAAAAGAATGTTTTAACTGAATTTAATATCCCAACATCTGAATATGAAAAGTCAGTTGCTTTCTTACAAAAAAATCCTGAAAGGTGGCAGAGTTTTTACGATAGTGTAATAGTTTATCTGCAAAAATTAGATTCGCTTCCTAAAGTTTCTGATGAGAAAATTTTGCCAAAGCGACCCTTATCTCTGGGAAAGAAAATTCTTTAGGTAATTTTTCTCTGAGTGTTTTTAAATCTTTAATACCTTTTTTATAGAGCACATTTATTTTTTCCAATTTTTCAGAATCAATTATTGAACTGATATCCGTTTCAGGAATATATGAGATTATTGTTTCGATTTGCATTGAAATTACTGCTTCAGTAAGTCTGCGCAACTGAGCTATCTCTGACAAAGAGTATTTTTGTTTTAAAAGTTTATAAGTCTCGATTATGTTTTTCGGAATTATATCTTCAGAGATTTGCTTACTTATTTTAATTGATGCTGTGCTGTTAATAACCTCAAGCAGTTCCTGCCCGATTTTGTTGAACATTCGTTCATTAAATCCATCAATAGTAAACAGTTCAATTTTACTTTTTGGTTTTTGTTGTGCAATTTTTGCAAGCACATTATCCGGACAAATTATTACAGCGGATTGCAGGAATTTTTTTGATGCTCTTTCACGCACTTCTCTCAACAAATGAAACAACTCAATATTTTTATCAATTATTTCTTCACTCTTTTCAGTACTGCTTATACTTGTTGAATCAGTAGAGTCATCAGCAGCACAATACAGCAGGTTTTTGCCTTTATAAGTGATTGTAACTTTATTGTCTTTCAGTAATGACTTTAATGCAAAATTCAGATCATCTTTATTATATGCTTTTAAAAGACCAAACAACGGCAGTTTCAGATATTCTTCATCTTTGGTTTTACCAAGCAGTATATTAAAAATATTTTTATCGCTTAAGGATAGTTTTGTTAAAGAAAGCATCTCTAAAATTTTTTCTTTTAAATATTCAACAGAATTGATTTGAGATTGACCGGTTCTTAAACAATTATCACATTTACCACAGGAGTAATTTTCTGTTTTCTCTCCAAAATAATTAAGAATAAACCTGAACCTGCAGCCATCATCATAAACAAAATTGGTCATAGCTTCTAATTTTTGTTTTGAGCTTATGTAAAGCTCATTGATGTGTTTAAAATTCAGGTTGATATCAGAAATTTTAACTCTTGGTTTAAGAAGCGTGATTGTTTCTTTGGCACTGCTTTTTGAAAATTCTATAATACCCAGATATTCAAGTGAAGTTAGAGAAGACTGGATTTCTTCTTCAGTTAATCCTGAGCTGAGTTTTAACTGCTCAAGGTCTATACTTGTAAGTTTGGTAAATATTTCTCTTCCATAATTTTTTAAAAGAGATATTAACAAATCCCTTATTAAAACATTTGAAGTGTTTTTGATAAATGTTTTTAATCTGTCTTGTTCAAATAATATTTTAAGTTTATTAGAAATATTATAAGCAGAGTTTGATTTTAAATAACCTGATTCTGATAAATAATTTATTGCTGAATTAATTATAGCCGAATTCATATCCTGCTTTGTATGCAGCTTTATATAGGATAGGTCCAGTTTTATATTATCCGGCGGTAATGAACCAACTGCAACCTGAGCATAATCACAAACTGCATTGTATATCTTCTTTACTGTTTCCTTATTGGGATAAGAATTATTTATGAAATACTCTTGTATATAAAGATCGCATTCATCAAATAATAAAAATGTGTGAGAAAATTTTCCATCTCTTCCTGCTCTGCCTATTTCCTGATAATATCTTTCAATGGTTCCCGGTGTGTTATAATGAATTACTAATCTTATATCTTTTTTATCAATACCCATTCCAAAAGCATTTGTTGCAA
>JAVEUY010000302.1:0-4081 GCA_034005315.1 Ignavibacteriaceae bacterium
GAAAAAACAGGTTGTAATCCTCTTGAGATGAAATCATTAGTACAGCAGGAAATGATTAAAAGAGGAATCCTTTGGGGCGGTTTTCACAATATGTCTTTCTCTCATTCAGATGATGATGTTGATTATACTTTAAAAGCTTATGAAGATGTTCTTCCAATACTTAAAAAAGCAGTTGATGAAAAAGATGTGAAAAAATATTTAAAAGGTGAACCGCTTGAACCGGTTTTTCGTAAAGTTGGAAATTTTAATATAAAGCCAAAGAAGAAATAAAATATTTTCTATTTGATATTTAGATTTAATTATGAACTCATTAGAATTATTTTCATTAAAAGATAAAGCTGCAATCGTTACAGGCGCTTTAGGATTGATTGGTAAAAATTATTGCTTTGCATTATCAGAAGCAGGTGCAAATATTATTGTTTGTGATCTTAATGAAAAAGAATGTGTGGAGTTTGCAAAATCTCTTCCGACTGAATCTATAGGAATAGGTGTAGATATCACCGATAAATCATCTGTAGAAAACCTGAGAGATAAAACAGTTCAGCACTTTGGTAAGATTGATATCTTAGTAAATAACGCTGCAATTAATGATATGTTTGAAAATCCGCAAACTGCTGCTGAACAATCAATGTTTGAAAATTATCCTTTAGAATTATGGCAAAAATCTTTGGATGTAAATGTAACAGGAACTTTCCTTTGCTCTCAGATAATCGGCAAAGAAATGGCAAAAGCAGGTAAAGGAAGTATTATTAATATCGCTTCAACTTATGGATTAGTAGGACCTGATCAATCAATCTATAAAAAGCCTGATGGTTCGCAGCCATTTTATAAATCCCCTGCTTATCCTACTACAAAAGGTGCAATAATAAACTTTACAAGATATCTTGCAGCTTATTGGGGAAATAAAGGAGTTCGCGTTAATACTTTAACTCCAGGCGGTGTTAAGAATAATCAGGAAGAATTTTTTGTAAACAATTATTCAGAAAAAACTCCTTTAGGCAGAATGGCTTATCCTACTGATTATAAAGGAGCAATAATATTTTTAGCAAGTGATGCTTCATCATATATGACAGGAGCAAATTTAATAATTGATGGAGGCTGGACAGCATGGTAATAGATAAAGTATTAAGAGATAAAAACATCAGGTTCAAAGAAAAAGCTGAACAGATAAAAGTGATTATTACTGATGTTGATGGAGTTTTAACTGATACAGGAATTTATTACGGTCCGCAAGGTGAAGCACTTAAAAGATATTCTGTGCGCGACGGAATGGGTATTGAAAGATTGAGAAGATATATCGGAATTGAAACGATTATTGTAACAGGTGAAAATTCTGCGGCTGTAAAATCACGTGCAGAAAAATTAAGAATGCAGGAATATTATTTAGGAGTTAAAGACAAAACCGAAGCTTTGGAATTAATCAAAAAGAAAAATGGTTTTACAAAAGAACAAATTGCTTATATCGGTGATGACTCAAATGATTATGATGTTATTCAGCAATGTGGTTTTACTGCAACTCCGGCTGACGGAATGAATTTTATAAAAGAAATTGTTGATTATGTTTGTGAAACAAAAGCAGGATACGGTGCTTTCAGAGAATTTGCCGAATTAATAATAGCGTTCAAAAATGTTACTTAATTAGTTTTGATTTTTAAATGAGTAAAAGAGAAATAAAAGTAAAAGACCGTTTAATCGGGGATGGTTATCCGGTTTTTGTAATTGGTGAAATCGGAATCAATCACAACGGCGATGTAAATACTGCAAAAAAAATAATCGCAGGTGCAAAACACGCCGGAGTTGATGCTGTCAAATTTCAAAAGAGAACTCCGGAAATCTGTGTGCATAAAGATCAATGGAATATTGAACGAGATACTCCCTGGGGTAGAATGACATACATTGATTATCGACACAAAGTTGAATTTAATGAAGACCATTATGCAGAGATCGACAGATACTGTAAAGAAATTGGAATAACATGGTTTGCTTCATGCTGGGATGAACCGTCAGTTGATTTTATAGAAAAGTTTGATCCGCCTTTATATAAAACTGCTTCTGCTTCGTTAACAGATTTTTCGCTGCTGGAAAAAATTAAAAAATTAAACAAGCCTGTTATGATGTCAACAGGAATGTCAACAATGGATGAGATTGAAAAAGCAATTTCATTTATGGATCAAAAAAACTTAATGGTTGCTCATGCTACTTCTGCTTATCCTTGTAAAAACGAAGAGCTTAATCTTAGAATGATTGAAACTCTTAAAAATAAATATTCAGATATTCCTATCGGATACAGCGGTCACGAAGTCGGATTAGCACCAACCTGGGCTGCAGTTGCTCTCGGTGCTTGTTTTGTAGAACGACATATTACACTTGATAGAGCTATGTGGGGAACCGATCAGGCGGCATCTGTTGAAATCGGCGGAATGGAAAGATTGATCTCAAGTATTCGTGATATTGAACTTGCTTTGGGAAATGGAGTAAAAAAGGTTTATGAAAGCGAATTGTGTCAAATCAAAAAATTAAGAAGAGTAAAATAACTTAAACAAGTAATTGTAAGTAACCTAAGTAAATAAAGAAATTGATTTTGTATTTGGATTATAACTAATGCAGGCAAATATTATATCTGATATAACTAATGCTTTCAGTAATTATTTCCTGAATATGTCAGGTGCTGAAAAATATTCGTTGCTGATAATCGCAGCTTCTGCGATATTCTTTGTTATTCTCGAAAGAATATTTCCATACACAAAAGGACAAAAGGTTTTTCGTGAAGGTTTCTTTGATGATTTTGCTCTTTATACAATTGCACAAAGTTATATTTTAAGTATTATAATCTTTAGTCTTATCATAAACTATATTGATGAAACTACAGGCTTATCAAGACTGAAATTATTTACTAATGTTCCGATCTGGCTACAACTGGTTTTCTTTACAATTACACACGACATTTATATTTATTTTATGCATCGCTGGCAGCACAGTAATAAATGGTTGTGGCGAATCCACGAAGCACATCATTCACCTAAAAAAGTTGATTGGCTTTCTGGTTCAAGATCTCACGCTCTGGAAATATTACTTAATCAAACAATAGAATTTGCACCAATAATATTACTTGGCTCGCCTCCAGAAGTCATTGCATATAAAGGTGTTATCAGTGCGGTTTGGGGAATGTATATTCACTCTAACTTAAATGTAAAATCAGGCTGGCTGCAAAAAATAATCAACGGACCTGAAATGCACAGATGGCATCACTCAACAGGTAAAGGAAGAAACAGAAACTTTGCTACTAAATTTGCAATCTGGGACTGGATGTTCGGAACTGCATATCTGCCGGAAACTAAACCCGATGAATATGGATTAAAGACCTACTTCCCTGCTCATTATTTCAATCAGACTTTATATGCATTCAGGAGATTTAAGAAGAAGAGTAGTTAATTTTTTAAGGGAAGAAATAATTATCCTTAGCCTAATTATTTTTTTGCAGCGATATACTTAATCACTTCAGCTTTTTCGATTGTAACCAAACCACCGGTATTTGCAGCTTCAAAAATCTGATTGATAACAGGAATAAACTTCTCAATCTTATCTAACTCATCAACGATTTCTATAACTAATGGTAAATCCTCAGATAAAGTTAAAATTTTTGTTGTATGTATAATGCTATTTGCTCCAAAACCCATTATTCCTTTTGTAACAGTTGTCCCGGCTAAACCAGCCTCTCTTGCCTTTAGTACAATTTGTTCATAAACAGGTTTACCGTTTATTTTATCGCTTTCACCTAAAAAAATCCTCAATAATTTTGCTTCATCAGTATGTTTCATATTTTATCCTATCAACTTTGAAAATAAATAAGCCAAATAAATTCCTATTAAACACAGAACAACATTTAATATCACATTATATAATCCCAGTAGAAGCTCAGTATCCAAAAACAAGTTTAAAGTCTCATACGAAAATGTTGAAAAAGTAGTAAAACCTCCGCAGAAACCAACAGTTAGAAATAACCTCAATTCATTACCAATTAATTCTTTTTCATTTAAATAAAACATTATGAAACCAAGAAAAAAAGAACCGACAATGTTAA
>JAVEUY010000303.1:0-4076 GCA_034005315.1 Ignavibacteriaceae bacterium
GAAGCATTACAACATTTATTGGCAGATTATCAAGTATTTTACACTAATCTGAGAGGACTGCACTGGCATGTAAAAGGTAAAAACTTTTTCGTAATGCACGAACAATTTGAAAACCTTTATAACAATGCTGCAGAGAAAGTAGACGAGATAGCAGAACGAATTCTCATGCTTGATGGTATTCCTGTACATAATTTTAGTGAATATCTTAAAATAACTGGAGTTAAAGAAAGTGGTTATGTAACAGATGGAGATGCAGGTTTGAAACTTGTACTCGATACATACAGTCACTTTATTGCCAGAGAAAGAGCAATTTTGAAACTGGCATCAGAAGTCGGGGATGAATCAACAGTAGCTATGATGAGTGACTACATTAAAGAACAGGAAAAAATGGTTTGGATGTTAGTTGCATATGCTTCAAACTAATCCGATTTAATCACAAATTAAATACGGCTTAACATAATCGGGTGAGATAGTATATTTCACCCGTTTTTTTTAAGAAAAAAAATAAATCGCATATTACTGATATTCTTATACATACGCAACGCATATTAATAATCTAACTGTGAATTTTAAATTAATTATTAAGTGACACTTAATTTATTAAATAATTATATTATCTTTGCACCAAAATTAGGTATATGGAAAGGATTGGTGAAAGAATAAAACGCAAACGCGATCAGATTGGACTTCAATTAAATGAACTCGCCAAAAAAGTGGGTATTAGTCCCAGCGCATTATCTCAAATAGAAAAAGCCAAAGCATTTCCAACCATCATTACACTGAAGCACATTGCAGAGAATCTGCATACAACAGTAGGTGAACTGATTGGAGAAAATGAATCTGAGGATATGCCCGTAGTAAGAAAAAAAGAAGTCAAATTGGCTGGGACAAATGAATTTGGTGCTGACATTTTTTCGCTATCTAATCAGGGATTAAACAAGCTCATGGATACATTCATGATACGTTTTCCAGAAAAATCTAACAGTATTGGCATGTTTGAAAAACAGTCGGGACAAATATTTTGTTATTTAATAAAAGGAGAACTGGAATTTGAATTAGATCATCAAACATACAACCTTGAAGAAGGCGACAGTGTATATTTCAATGCACGTAGAAATTTCAGATTTTTAAATTCAAGCAAATACACTGCTGAGTTGATTTGTATAACTTCTTTCAGAAACATATAATTATTAAGTATCACTTAATTTTCACTATTAAACAAAATAGGTAATTAGAATAACAAACTCAATCATGGACAATTTCATTTCAAACTTAGAAAAAAGGGGTATTAGATTACCTCAGGAAGCAGTTGATGTACTAAACAACTGTAGAAGTTTCACTGTATTCAACAGCGTGGAAGAACTGGCTGTAGCTGCATTAGGTGGTGAAGGCAAAAACAGTTTCGAGGTTCAATACGACATCCCCGGCAAAGGTTTATATACTGAGGCTATCGTACACCGCGTAACCAATGGCGTTTCAGCCAACTACACAGACCCGTACATGCGTCGCCGTGACCCTGATACCATGGCAATTGCCGACGACGAGCCTACCGACAAAGAAACATTTATTGCTAAATTCGGCTACAATTTCGACGACATAAAAAAAGAAACCTTTGATTGGTTAAAAACCCAGGATTTGGCAATATTCTTTTATTTTGCCGGACGAGAAGGAATTGGAGTAAGTGGGATGGCAATAGCACCCGCAAATGCCGGTTTCTTTGCCATGGGATTGGCTATGTTACAGGTAATTATGCCGGTTAATGAATTACCAGAGAATATGGATCTGGATTCAATTATTTATGTTGCTCCTACGTTCCGTCACACGCATTTCAAAGGCAAACAAATTGTCGTACATAACCGGGAAGATAACCGTCATGAAATTTTCTCTTATAACCTGTATCCCGGTCCAAGTGCAAAAAAAGGGTTGTATGGCGCTTTGCTAACCAAAGGAGAAAAAGAAGGATGGATTACAGCGCACTGCTCAACTGTCCAGGCAGTTAGTCCGTATGACAACACCACCACTTTTATGCATGAAGGAGCCAGTGGTGGAGGTAAAAGTGAGATGTTACAACACATCCTACGCGAGCCAAATGGACAAGTATTAATTGGAGAAAACTCACTAACTGGAGAACGTCGATTGATTAACCTTCCATTATTTTCATCTTTCAATCCGGTAACCGATGACATGGCGCTGTGCCACCCATCCATTCAGAAAGCCAATGGCAAACTAACTGTCCTTGATGCTGAGAATGCCTGGTTTATCCGTGTAGACAGTGTTAGAGAGTACGGAGACGATCCTTTCCTGGAAAAGATAACCATCAAACCTCCGAAACCCTTGTTGTTTCTGAATTTACAATCAAATCCAGATGGGACAGTCCTTATATGGAACCATACTGAAGATGAACCTGGAAAACCTTGTCCGAATCCCCGTGTGATCTTACCACGTGATATTGTCCCAAATGTAATTGGAACACCTGTTTCTGTAGATATCCGTAGTTTTGGAGTAAGAACGCCACCGAGTTCTGCAGAAAATCCTAATTATGGTATAGTTGGACTTTTCCACATCCTGCCACCTGCTTTAGCCTGGTTATGGAGACTTGTATCACCACGCGGTCATGCTAATCCAAGTATTGTTGGTGGAAGTGGAATGGGATCTGAAGGGGTTGGTTCCTATTGGCCTTTTGCTACTGGTAAAATGGTTGAACATGCAAACATTTTACTTCAACAAATTCTGGATACACCGGCTACAAGATACACGCTTGTTCCTAATCAATATATTGGCGTTTGGAAAGTTGGTTTTAAACCGCAACTATTGATGCGCGAATATTTAACACGACGCGGGAATGCTAAGCTCAGAAAAGATCAGTATCAGGCTGCACGTACACCACTACTGGGTTATGAGCTTAACTATCTGACAATTGAAGGGGCTAAAATACCATCCAGATTTTTGCAGGTACATAAACAAACAGAGATGGGAACTGAAGGATATGACAAGGGGGCAAATCAGCTGTATGACTTCTTCAGAAAAGAGTTGCAACAGTATCTTGTTCCTGAATTAAATCCACTTGGTAGACAAATAATCGAAGCATGTCTCAATGGAGCCAGCGTAGAAGAATACAATGCTTTTATTCCTATGGAATAATTATGTTTCACACCAGCAAGAAACCGGTTCTTAAAAGAACCGGTTTCTTTATTAAAATTTGCGTCGCAGTAATAATATTAGGATATAAGAAATACTCATTAAAAACAAGGGTATAATTCCCTCTCCAACCGGAACACTCACCAAAGAATCAGCCATCGGATTTCCTCCCGGATGTGTAATATCACCCTCTCGATAATCAGTATTTGGATTCATTGGCACAAACGACCTGAAACTTGTTGATGTTGCTGAACCTGAAGAAAGCAGGTTGCTGCCTTGTTGGCTTCCGATAACCTGCCCCCCACTTCCTGATCTATTTGTAAGGAATGATGATGCAAGCGGTCCAACATCACCATTATTTTGCATGTCACGTTGATTAGCTCTGTAACCAATACTGCCTCCATAAATAGGTGAAGAAATTGCACTTGGTGTAGTATTCACATTTTCTGAATATAATGAAGATGTATTCCCCACCGATAAAGATTTTTTATTTAAATCACTTCCAATTAGACTCCTGGTTGAATTCTGACTTCTATTCTGAGGTACATATGTACTCTTTATGTTGTTCATTTTTGAGAAATCAACTCCGGGACTTACATACACAGGGTATTCTGAAAGCAACTGATTATCTCCCCCTTTTGAATTGAGGAGTAAAATTCCGAGTCCCAGAATTACTACGCAAAATAATATGTATAAAAATTCCTTCATCTTCAGTTACTTTGCAATTTAACAGATTTCCGTGCTTCACCTGCATGAGCTCTTAAAATAGAAATACCCATGTTATTTTCTAATGCGATGGTGGTAAAATTACCGGCTTTTAAATTTCCCTTTAATACAACTCTACCGGAGGTATCATATACTGCATAGCCACCATCTACATCAGCCAGATTATGTATAGAAACCATTTTATCTCCAAAACTATATATTCTTATCAAATC
>JAVEUY010000304.1:0-4051 GCA_034005315.1 Ignavibacteriaceae bacterium
TAATTGTTCATTTAGGAGATTAGCTTTTTATGTATTATTGCCGGAGAGTCATTCAGATATGAATAATATTAAAACTATTATTAGCAAACAGCATATTACAGCTACAATACTCAGGCGGATTAATGATTTTGAAAATTATGATAATGAGCATGGTTCAATATCCTGGTTAAGGACCAACACTGCAGATTTTGTGTCAAAAAAAATTGAAACAGATGTGATAACCTGGGAGAAGATTGTAAAATTTATCAATGATCCATCACTTGAAGTTTTTTATAACCGATGTTTAAAGTTTAACCAAAAATACAAAAATGCCTAAAACTAAATTAAATATATACTTAAATCCTAAAGACCGGCCTAAAATAAAAGATTTTACAATAATATATGCTATAATAAAGAAGGACATAACCAAGAAAACAATGGGGCTGCCGTTCTTCAGTAAATTGTCTTTAAAAAACGCCTGTAGAAAATTGAACAATTATGGATATAATGTGAATTTGTGTTTCATTGAGGAAACATCTGAAAAATATGTTTGATCTTGTTTATTGAGGGTTGTGGGTGATAGTAGATCTACAAAATCTGTTGTTATTAATTGATTCCGGCAATAATAGCGGTAATTTTGACCGAGAAAATGACCGGAAAACGATTTTAAGCGTCTATAAAAATATTATCCGGTCAAAAAATAAGTTAAATGACCGGATTTATGGCCGAAAAAAAACATACTGAATATTGATGAAAAAAAGCGAATTCAAAAAATACCCCAAATATAAACCCAGCGGCGTTGAGTGGATAGGCGAGATTCCGGAAGGGTGGTCTGTAAATAGATTAAAAAATTGTTTGGAAAGCGAACAAAATGGGTTTTGGGGTGAAGAAGAAAAAGGTGATAAGAATGATAAGGTATGTATTAGGGTTGCAGATTTTGATAGAGACTTTGATAAACTAAATAAAACCGGAAACACAACAAGAAATATAAAATTACAGGATTATGAAAAACGTAAACTAAAACTTGGTGATTTGCTAATTGAAAAATCTGGTGGTGGTGAATTAACACCAGTAGGTAGAGTTGGATTTTTTGATTGGGAAGAGATTGAAGCTGTTTGCGCAAACTTTATAGCCAGGTTACGAATCAAGGATTCACACAATTCACGTTTTTTCTTTTATCTGTTTAAGGCGCTATATAAAAATAGATTGAATTTAAAATCAATAAAGCAAACAACTGGAATACAGAATTTAGATACATATGATTATTTTTCTGAGCTAATTGCAACACCACAAAACGGTTCCGAGCAAACCGCCATAGCCAATTATCTTGACGACAAAACGGCAAAGATTGACTCGCTGATTGAGAAAAAGAAAAAACTGATTGAACTCTGCAAAGAAGAACGCACTGCAGTAATAAATGAAGCAGTAACTAAAGGTCTGAACTATGATTCACATGATTTAGCTGATGAACATGATAAAAAGAATCATGGAAATCCTTTAATCAAGCTTAATCAGGGTTCAGACACTAAAATGAAAGACTCCGGCATAGAATGGCTCGGACAAATCCCCCAACATTGGGAAGTGAAAAAGTTGAAGTATGTAGGAAATATAGTGTTGGGGAAAATGTTAACTAATGATGACAAAGGAGGGTATTATTTAAAACCTTATTTAAGAGCAGCAAACTTACAGTGGTTTAAAGTTAATGTGGAAGATGTGAAGGAAATGTGGTTTTCTGAAGCTGAACTCGAGAAGTTAAGAATAGAAGAATTTGATTTATTAGTCAGTGAAGGGGGTGAAGTTGGTAGAACTTGTATTTGGCAAAAAGAATTAGAAGAATGTTTTATCCAAAATTCAGTACACAAAATTACAATTGAGCAGAATCAAGATCCTTTGTTTTTCCTTTATCTGATGTATTATCTTGGTAGCATCGGTTTATTTGAATCAATTGTAAATAGAATTAGTATTGCTCATCTAACCGGTGAAAAAATAAAAGATATTCCAGTTTGGCATCCGCACAAAACAGAACAACACCAAATCGTCCAATACATCGAAGCCGAAACAAAGAGAATAGACGGAAAAATTGCCCGTACAGAAAAAGAAATAGAGTTATTGCGTGAATACAGAACAGCGTTAATCAGTGAAGTAGTAACCGGGAAAATAAAGGTATGCTGAGTGAATATTAATTTTTAAGCAGGACTAAAGTATTAAAAATAAATAAGTTAGCGTTTGCTGCCGGCTTGTATGCCGGTACCAAAAATCAGAGATTACACAAGGTGTTTATATGAAAAACTTAACAAACTCAAATATTGAGAGACAAAATATTCTGAATAACCGTTTTGCCCTTGAGCGTATTCAAGAGTATTTAGGTATTCAGGGAATTGTGTTTGAAAATGAGTTCAAGTTCACAAAACAGATGATAGCGGACTTTTATGAAATTGATATTTCGACAGTTGACCGGTATTTATCAAAATATAACGATGAATTAAAGCATAACGGCTACATTTTAATACGGGGTTACTTATTAAAAGACTTTAAGTTAAAGTTTGGTCACCTCATTAATAAGGCGACCAAAACCACAGTGCTTGGTTTATTTAATTTCAGAGCATTCCTTAATCTGGGGATGCTGCTCATAGAGAGTGAAAAAGCACGCCATATGCGCAGCAAGATTCTTGATATAGTTATTGATACAATAAACCGGAAAACCGGCAGTGGCACAAAATATATTAATCAAAGAGATGCAGATTATCTTTTATCTGCAATAAAAGAGCCAAAATACCGTAAAGAATTTACAGACGCACTCAATAATTGTGTAGAGATGGGTAACTATAAGTATGCTCTTTACACAGATAAAATTTATGAATATATATTCAGAGAAAAAGCAAAAGAATACCGGAAAATATTAAGATTGAAAGAGGATGAAAATGTAAGAGATACAATGTATGCGGAGGTTCTTGATTTAATTGCATCGTTTGAAACCGGACTGGCTTATGAATTAAATAAAAAAAGGGATGAATTGGGAAGGAAATTATCGCCATCCGAAGTTGATAAAATTTTCAAAAACTTTGCAGAACATCCTTTGCAATTTCCTCATATTGATAAAGCACGAATTAAAATGGCTTCGAGGGACCTTCATTTCAGAGATGCATTTCATCGGAAACTTGAACACTATTTGCAAGCAGTCAGCCCTGATGATTTTGAAAGGTTTATTGGTGAAAGAAGCATTGATTTTTATAAAGAATTAGAAAAAGCGGAAGATGTATTTAAGCGGCTCAAAGAGAGTAAAGAATGAGTATTAAGTACATTGAATCAATAGATGAAGTAATAGAAATTCACAATAAAACAGTTGAAATAAGCGGCGGCGGTGCACTGGGGGTAATTGATACCTCTGCTCTCGAATCCGCGCTTGAATTTATTAAAGATGATTTATACTACCCGACTTTTGAGGATAAATTAACTCATCTGTTTTTTGTTGCTAATAAAAGTCACTGCTTTCAGGATGGAAACAAGAGGATAGCGATTTCGCTTGGACTGAAATTTCTAATTAATAACGGCTATTTAAGAGCGACTGAGCGGTTCATTTTTAAGATGGAATCAATAAGTCTGCATACTGCCGCGGGCAGAATTGATAAAGATTTATTAAGAGAAATTATCTGTTCAATTGTAAATGAAGAGGATTATCCGGAAGAATTAAAGATAAAAATAATGAATGCAATAAGCGAATAACAGTATGATAAATATTCACACAGAACAGACTTTCGAATCGGCAATTATCGAGCATTTAACCTCCAACGGCTGGTTTGAAGGGAACGCAGACAATTTCAGCAGTGATATTGCTCTGGATAAAAAAGCAGTTGTTGAATTTATTCAAGCTTCCCAGCCAAAAGAATGGGAAATTCTGAAATCCTATTGCAAGGAAGAAGTTGAAAACAAATTCATCCAGCGTCTCTTTAAAGAGCTTGATTTACGCGGTATGGTGGATGTAATCCGTCATGGAATAACGGACAGCGGTGTTAAATTCAAACTTGCTTTTTTCAAACCGGACAGCGGACTTAATCCGGATACATTAAACCTG
>JAVEUY010000305.1:0-4027 GCA_034005315.1 Ignavibacteriaceae bacterium
ATCCTGTTCATTAACGAGGCCGACGGCCTGTTCACCAAAAGACTGGAGGTATCCGGCAGATCTACCTCGACTGATCAAACCATGAACCTCATGCAGAATATCCTGCTTCAGTCGCTTGAAAAGTTAGAGGGGATACTTATTGTCACAACTAACCTTAACGCCAATTTTGACAGGGCTTTCGAGCGGAGGTTCTCATTCCGGATCGAATTTTCGCTGCCGGATAAAAAAACAAGGTCGCTGATATGGAGAGACAAGCTTCCTGAGCTTTCAAGACAGGATGCCTCAGCTCTTTCGGAACAATTCGAGATAACAGGCGGGGATATTGATGTACATGTGAGAAAGGTCCTGTTGAAAAGAATGATTCATAAAAACGCAGAACTGAAGGAGATGCTCTTTGAATCCTGCAGAGGGGATGAGGGATTTACAGTCAGAAAGAAAATCGGATTTAAGAAATAATGTTACGGTTGTTTTTAAACTAATCAAAATTCAGACCATAGCTCTTCAGATTTTTTTTAACAGTGGCTACGTAGTCTTCCAGGCTGTCGTATAATTGAATGAAAAAAAGTGCATTATAATAGTACATTAACTCAGCGACATCCGATTTACAGGTAGTTAAAACATCAAGATATAAATCAAATCTTTCCCTGCAAAAATAATCTTCATGCTCCTCTTCTTTGATGGTTTTCATTTTTTCATCCGGGAAACCACTGACCTGATATCCTTTTGATCTGCAATATGCTATTATCAGATCTTCAGCTTCTTCTTCAATCATTTCAGCCTCTTTCAATCCATCCAGGTCATTCAAAGTTTTATGATGCGACTCCGCCAGGATTGCCAGTTTTTGTTTAATATGTTCTATGTCCGAATTGATGGAATATTATATTAAGTGATTTAACCACAATCACAGCCTTGAGTAACCATCGATAGGATATCTTAGCTCTTAACCGGGATACAATAATTTGATACCAGTCTTCAAATATTTTAGCTTACCCAATGTTCTTTACTATAATTAATTATTCTTATATCTTCTTTAAGGCCTGATATTGTTCTTCAAGATTTTTTCCCTTTGCATAACCTAATGCCAGACTTTTGTTTGCCCCATTTTCAATCAACAACTTAACAATATTCTTATGGCCTTGCAATGCAGCCCATCGTAATGCACACTCATAATTTGAATTAACAGAAACCTTCTCATCAATAAAATATTGAACAATCTGCAAATGTCCATTATAAGCTGCAATGTGCAATGCCTCCTCAACAGGATTTTTTTTCATATTATCGATAATTAAATTAATCCCAAGGTTGACCTTCTATAGTTAATATTTCTTTGAATATTTCGAAGTTACTATTATCATGTCTGTTAGTATTATCATTGAAATAGTTGTCGATTACCATTTTAGCAAGGTCACCATTATTTATATCTTGATCATTTTCAATAATGTTACAGCTATGCATTTTAATATTTCTCCATTGATAAAAAAATCCTCCAAGGTTTCGATTAAATAAATCTGCTCCAATCTTATACTCAAATGGTTGGCCCATGATGAATTCATGAGAAAAGTTAAAAAATCTGCTTATAAAATTATTTCGAGTTATTTGATATCCACTTTCTTTTAACTCTTGGTAATTAATTATTGGTAGATGTTTCTTATTTACCAAATTAAAATGATTAATCATATCCAATACGAACCAATTTGCAAGGGACTCTTCTAAAAGCCTATAATGAAAATGTTTTTCATAATTTATGCATTTACGCTTTTCATCTAAAATAGAATGGGCGAGTTCATGCAAGTATACTTTCACAAAAAGGTACACGAAGTTTTCAGAAAAGAAATCATTTCTATCAATATTCCCTCCTTCGAGCATTTTTTCTGGACAAAGATATATTATAGGGACTTCTATCTTTCCGCACGGATCAAGTGCGGAGCAATATGTATAATATCCTATAATTTCTGTAGGTGGTTGGTCTTGCCAACTGTAATCAAATTGTTTTATTTGATTAAAAGATTCTTCATTAATAAGAAAAACCGGAACATTTAAATGTTTCTGGGTAATTTTCTCTAAATAATAACTGTCCCGATTGACATATTCCTGGACTATCTCATCAATAACCTTGCCAAGGCAAAGTTTAACTTCTGCTTTTGAATTAATGTTAAAGAATTTCATTTATTAAAGTTTATTAATCATAGGGATAAATGAAGAATCTGATTGTTCCTTTTTATTTGTTTATTTAGATGATTCCTTAACTTGAGAATAAAGCAATTCAACAAAATCAGATCTGCCATATTCAGCACAAATTTTAAGTGTCTCATCACTACCCTTGGGAGTAATATCATTCTTATCGAGCCACTCCATTAATTTTCCACAAGGTCCAATTCTTAAATCACAAATCGGATCTGAATCTTGAGTAAACTTCATCAATCTTCTGTCTTTTAAATTAAATAAGCTCATGATCTTAAGATTTAGTTCGTTACATGATTATATAGAACCAGTTCATCTCCGGATACAACGTGAGAACATTCCATTTTATCAAGAAAACCATCTTCTCCTGTTTCAATGGCACTCTGCCTGGATAATTCGAAGTGAAACAGCTCAATCAGGAGATAAAAACCATGTATCCCGATCCCAGTCAGGGGATCTCCGGCTGTTTTTCCCTTTCCTTCAATGATCTGCCGGCAGCCAGTACTGAGGAGATCCATTTCTTCATCGGTCAGTTCAGGATCAGGCATGCCAAGTGCATCATCCTTCCTGTATATTTCAGGGTTCATCAATAAAAACAACCTCGCTTTTTCACTTATATAATCGTACATAATAAGTCTTTGATAGCCCGGCAATAAAATGATTCTTAAAAAGAATTAGAATAATGAATTATTTTTTCAGATCAATTCAAACACCTCTCCCCAGGTAACAGGCTCCACTTTGATGATCATTTGCATCATTCCCGGCAGTACTTCTTTGGATGCCCTTTTTACAGATTTTTTTAACCTGCCTACCAGAATTTTGCTTTTGGGATGATCGACTTCTTCCAAAACTTCTATGAGTTCTATTGCAAGATCCCCGTCTGCAATAAAAATGCTTTGGAGAGTGTAATCAGGATCGCTGTAATAATAAAGCCCATTCTTGCATTTGATAGGGGCATTGAATCCCATTATCTCGCTCCGCATTATTCTTATATCATCTCTGATGGTTCTCTCAGAAATCAATCCACGATCTCCCCTTTCTTCCGCCAGAGCTTCAGAACATGCTTTAATGAGATCATTTATTGTGCACCCCATTCTGTTTCCTGAAAGACAGGAATTAATAGTCCTGTACCTTATAAGCGCACTTTTGTTGTCAGACATTACACAATGGTTATTATTTGACAGAAATCATATAAATATACTGATTTTTTTGGAGATAATAAAGTTTTATCCTCTCATTTTTAACTGATTTCTTTAACCATCTTCACAGCATGCTGGAGGAGGTAGAGCAGTGATCTTTTACTTACAATATCGATTACCCAGACCAAAAGAGTCCCGCTGGGAAGATTGCTGGAATATATTTATGCCTACTTCGAAAATATTTATGAAGAGGATATGTTTCTCACTTTTTCAAATGGAAGTGTCACAGATAAGAAAATTATAAAAAATCAGAAAAAATAATTTCAGTTGCAGAATGGCTGCAAATCCAAACTGTATTATTGTCTTATAAACCAAAACATGCAGACCATGAAAGCAAAAAAATCAAATCAAAAAACCACAAAATATCCTGAAGTGAAAAGGAGATTTCCTTTATCGGATGGGAAAAGCTATCTTGAGAAGATGGAAGACGGTTATTACAAGGCATTCAGGGAAAATGGGACAGAGATCACCGGCGTTAACCTGCCTATAAACATCTGCCTGATGGCCCTGAAGGGTAAAATACCCTCATTTGTGACAGTTTATCCGTCGGATCAGGATATTGAGATGGAACCATCATTAAAAGTCCTTCGTGACAGATTTAATCAGAAGTAATCTTAAAAATGGATCCATACTCAATTAAAGACCCT
>JAVEUY010000306.1:0-4019 GCA_034005315.1 Ignavibacteriaceae bacterium
TGAAAGCAATGTAATATTTTTTCCGGCATCAACACGAGAGACTTTTTTAATATCAGTTTTAAGCATAAACAATTTTTTGGTTTTGTTATCTAAATTAATAAATTAACGTACGAATAATTAGTATTTTCTTAAAGAAAACCTAATTGCATAAGAAGCTCTTATTTTAAGATAAGTTTGTTAGCAAATGAAATCAGAACTATTGAAACTTTTTATCAGCAGAATTTTAACTTCAATACTGGTTTTGTTTTTATTAATAACACTTGTCTTTGTTCTGATCAGGTTATCCCCCGGCGATCCTGCACAAAAATTCATTTCACCAAAATTAAGTCCTGAACTTAAAACCCAGATAGAAAAATCATTTAATTTAGATAAACCAATTCACGTTCAATATTTTTCTTTTCTTACAAAAATATTCAGCGGGGATTTTGGTATTTCTTACTCTTACAGAACATCGGTTTTAACTGTTATAAAAAATTATTTTTTATTTACTCTTGTTTTTTCATCTATAAGTTTCTTTTTACAATTTCTGATAGCATATTTAATTGCAGGATTTACATTCAGGAATAAAGATAAACTTATTGACAGAATAATAAATCGCGCTGCGGTTGTTATATATACCATTCCTTCATTTGTACTGGGATTGTTTTTGGTAATTGTTTTTTCTGTAAGCCTTAATTTATTTCCAACTTCCGGAATAGAATCTATTCACAATGAGCCGCTTTCATTTCTACAAAAAATATCAGATCATTTATATCATCTGGTATTACCATTGATAACTTTATCTGCCGCAGGTTCAGCACTCTTTTACAGATATTTACGTGATGGATTCTCACAAATTTCAAATATGAATTTTATTACAAATTTAAGAGCAAGCGGATTTTCTGAAAAAGATATTTTTAACAAACATATTCTTCCAAATGCAATTCAGCCCTTAATATCTGCAGCCGCAATTGAGTTCGGAATTTTAATGGGCGGTGCTTTAATAACCGAAGTTATCTTTTCACTGCCCGGTATGGGCAGATTAACAGTTTCTGCAATTATTAACCACGATTATCCGTTAGTAATTGGCTGCACTTTTATTGCCGGTTTCATAATGATATTTGCTAATCTGATTGCTGATATAGTAAAAGTTAAATTTGATAAAAGACTCACAAAAGAATTGATTGAATAGTAATGAAAAAATTTACATTGTTAACATTGATTTTAATTCTTTTACTGTCGTTAATTCTTTTAAGAAGCGATTATATTATAAGTCTGCTGTATTTGTGTTATGATTTGATAACAAACTTTTTTACACAAGAAAATAATATCCTGAAAATTATTGATCTGTCATTTATTGATAGCATTATATCACTACTCTTATTATTCACAACACTTTTTATTGTAGTCTTCTCAAGAAAAACCAACAAAATACTTCAGCAGAAAATTAATTTTGTAAACATTGTAATTACATTGCTTATAATGTGTTTTTTATTTGCTCCGATAATTACTTCTCAGCATCCTGATTTTCAAAAAAATATATCTGTAACAAAACTTTTACCGCCGCTATCATCTGTTAAATATGTAAGATTTAAGAATGAAAATATTGCTACAACTGAAAAAGATAAGCTGTTATATTTATATAATTCTGTTGTTCACAAACCATACGATGATAAAATTATTTACTTTGACAGTTTAAAAACTGATACAGAATTCAGATGCTATCAGGCTGGTGAAGAGATAGTGATTGATAAATCATTATTGGAGGCAAACAGTAAAGGGATACTGGTATATGCTAAATTCTTTCCGCTTGGAACAGATGAATTTGGAAGGGATGTTTTTACAAGAATAATATTTGGTTCGCGTATTTCACTCTTAGTAGGATTCTTTGCTGTACTGATTTCATTTTTATCAGGAATTATCCTTGCTTACATGGCAACACAAAGCGGAAGATTAATTAATGTAGTTATATCCAGAATAACAGATTTATTTTTAACTGTTCCGGCAATTTTTTTTGTATTGCTTTTTCTTGCTTTTTTCGGAAATAATTTAATCACTGTTATTTTAGTCCTGGGTTTTACCGGCTGGATGAGTTTATTTAAAGTTGCAAAGAGTGAAATGATATCTGTAAAACACAAAGAGTTTTTTCTTACTGCAAAACTAATTGGCTTAAGTAAAAGAGAATTATTACTAAAAGAAATATTACCCGTAATAATTGTACCTGTAATCGTAAACCTGATTTTCCAATTCAGTAATGTTATATTAGCTGAGTCAGCATTAAGTTTTTTGGGTTTAGGTGCCGGTAATGATTATTCTTCTTGGGGAAAAATGATTCAATCCGGACAAAGATACTTAAGTGAAGCCTGGTGGCTTGTATTAATACCGGGTTCAGTTTTAATAATTACATTGCTGTCAATAAACGAAGCCGGAAGAAAATTATAGAATAAATATTATTAGTTCCTGGACAATGATAAACAGCAGATATATAATTCAAAAGAAAATAGGACAAGGAAGAAGCAAAGTATTCAGTATTATTGATACTGAATTTCCTGAACGTGAAGCTGCAGTAAAATTTTTACCTTATAATTCTTCTTACGAAGAAAAACAATTTTTCAGAGAAGAATATTTTATTTTACAATCACTTGATCATCCTAATATTATAAAACCATTTGAATTAGGTTCAGTTCTGATAAAAGATGAAGAGGATGATGAAATTGAAATTGGTTCACCTTTTATCATTACCGAGTATTTTAATTCAGTAGAGTTACTTGATTACAACAGACTTAACGACGAAAAGCAGCTTCATTCAATCATTAAACAAATTTGCTCCGTTTTATTTTACCTTCATCAATCCAATTATATTTATTATGATCTTAAAGCTGAAAATATTCTGATATCAGAAAAAGGAAATTTTCCGGTTGTTAAGCTGATTGATTTTGGGTTTTCGGGAAAAGCTTTTGAAAATGCAAGTTTTACAATAAGGGGCACTCCAAATTATTTAGCTCCGGAAATTATAAAGAATGAATCTCACGATCATCGAGTGGATTTATACGCACTTGGCGTATTATTATATAAAATTATTTATGGCAGGTTTCCGCATGAATATTCAAATGAGCTTGAAATCTATAAAGCCCACCTTGATGATGAGATAGAGTTTGATGATAGCATCTATTCTAAAAGATTGATAAAAATAGTTGAAAAGCTGTTAAAGAAAAGTTCTTTAGAAAGATATGCAAATGCATTAGAAATACTTGCTGATTTGGATATTAATATTGATTTTGAGATTACTAAGGATTTTATTCCTGCAAAAGTACTTAGCGGTAGAAAAGATGTTGTCAATATCATCAACACTTATATAAATGATGATAAAAGCAACGAAGTATTTACAATTACAGGATTTGATGGTGCCGGTAAAAGTTCATTGCTGAATTACATTTATGAGAAATATCAAAATTCTATATTGATAGAAAATCCCGGTACCAAAACAGGTTTAGAAAGCATCAAGTTTATTTTAAAGAAAATATTATTTAATGAAATTCTTTATAAAGATAAGGCTGATCATATACAGGATGTTATGGAAGCAATCAGTAAAGATTCTTCAGAGATAATACAATCGGCAAAAATGGTTTTTAATACTTTACCACCTGGATTCAAATTAATAATTTTATTTGATAACTTTAATATATACGACAGTTTTACTTCTGAAGTTTTAACAAGTCTGATCAGAATTTTCCAAATTAAAGGTATTAAAGTTATACTTACAGAATCATCAGACTACGATCAAAGCTCTCTTAATATTAATAATACTTATGAAATTCAGCTCAATCCATTTACAGAACATCATCTGTATGAGTTTTTAAATCTGAGTTATATTTCTTCGTTCCCAAAAGACGAATTGCAAAAGTATATAGCTCTGTATTCCGATCTTTTACCGGGTAATATCAGACAGTTTATTAAAGATTTGATTCTGTTAAATGTTTTACAGTACAGAAACGGTAAGTGTACATTAGATTGTTCGGAAGAAACAATTTTAGCTCTTC
>JAVEUY010000307.1:0-4000 GCA_034005315.1 Ignavibacteriaceae bacterium
ATGGACGTGATTCTGAAGTGCAGGAAGATGCTGAAATAATCAGAAAGATTGCTGTTAAGAATAATGCTACAGCTCTAAAAGGTGCCGCTGATAAAACAGAAGCTGATAATCTTAAAACAGCAAGAAGAAGCGCATTCAGTGCTCTCGCACGTAAGATGCCGACAACAATTCTGGAAGATGCAACTGTACCAAGAAGTGAATTGCCTGTTATGATTGAAAAAGTAACAAAGGCTGCTAAAATGTTTGATGTTATGATTGGTAATTTTGGACACGCTGGTGATGGTAACCTCCATCCAACTTGTCTTACTGATGAAAGAGACAGCAAAGCACTTGAGAAAGCACACAAAGCATTTGAATATATTTTTAACGAAGCGATTAAATTAGGAGGCACAATTACCGGAGAACACGGAACAGGATTATCTAAAAAACAATTTCTTGAATCGGTTGCCGGACCAGCAGGTGTTGATATGATGAAAAGAATTAAATGTGCGATTGATCCGAACAATATTCTTAATCCTGAAAAGATATTTACTATCTCACCTAAATGTGAGGGTTTCTTACCACTAAAACGTGAACAGATAAAAAACTTCAATGCCTAAGCAAAACGACTACAAAGATCTCTTAAAAGTTTTACCACACGATGATATTCTTCAGCAGTGCATCCATTGCGGATTGTGTTTAGCAACCTGTCCGACTTATGATATTACTAAACTAGAGCGCTCTTCACCGCGTGGACGAATAGCAATGATAAAATCAGTAGCAAGAAGTGAAATGGAATTGAGTGATCGCTTTGCTGAAGAAATGAATTTTTGTCTTGACTGTCTTGCTTGCGAAACTGCATGTCCTGCAGGAGTTCATTATGGAAGAATGGTTGAAACTGCCCGCGTTGTTGTTGATGAAACAGGATTTGGAACTACGAAGTTAAATCGTGCAATTAAAAGATTTGCACTCAGAAGAATTGTTGCATCAAGAAACGGATTGAAGTTTGTTTCACGATTACTAAGATTCTATCAAAAATCCGGATTACAAAAATTTGTAAGAGCGGCCGGACTGTTAAAAGTATTTTCTAAAGATCTAAATGAAGTTGAAGCTTTATCTCCATCAATTTCAGATAAGTTTTCCGATAATGAAATTAAAGAAGTTGAAATACCCGCAGGTGAAGTAAAATATAAAACTGCATTTCATTTTGGCTGTTTGATGAATACTATGTTTGCAGATATTAATGTGGATACCATTGATGTTTTGAAAGAATGCGGCTGTAAAATTATTACACCTGAAGATCAGGTTTGCTGCGGTTCTCTTATGGGGCACAACGGTGATCTTGAATTTGCACTAAAACTTGCAAGGAAAAATATTGATGTATTTGAAAATCAGGACTACGATTATTTAATTTCGAACTCAGCCGGATGCGGTGCTTTTATGAAAGATTATTCTTACTTATTGGAAGATGACCCTGAGTATTCTGATAAAGCTAAAAAGTTTGCAGCTAAAGTTAAAGATATCACTGAGTTTATAGCTGAACAGAAACCTGAATTGAAACTTAATTCAGAGCTTAAACCTGAATCAGTAACCTATCACGATGCGTGTCATTTGGTTCATGCTCAAAAAGTTTTTACACAGCCAAGAGAAGTAATAAAATCTTTACCCGGAGTAGAATACACAGAACTTGAAGAAGCAAGCTGGTGCTGTGGAAGTGCCGGAATTTATAATGTCGTCAGATACGAAGATTCCCTGATTCAGCTAAAGAGAAAAATGAATAATATTAAAAACACAAAAGCTAAAGTTGTGTTAACAGGAAATCCGGGTTGTATGGGACAAATTAAACACGGCACTAAAAAATACAACGTTGATGTTGAAGTAATGCACCCGGTTACTTTAATTAAAAAACTGTTAAAGAAAAATCAAAGCTGATTGCTTTATAGTTTTATAATATTTTTTCATCCCAAATCAAATGTTCAAAAGTTTCTCTGCTTCTTATTAGTGAGTAGTTAGATCCATCAACTAATATTTCAGCTGGACGGCGACGTGCATTATAATTTGAACTCATAACCATTCCATAAGCTCCTGCAGACATAACTGCCAACAACTCACCGGAATTAGTTTCAGAAATTTCTCTGTCACGGGCTATGTAATCTCCTGATTCGCAAACCGGACCGACAATATCAGCAATTATTATTTTTCTGTCGTTATATTTTTTAACCGGCTGAACGTGGTGATAAGCTTCATATATCGAAGGACGGAGAAGATCATTCATAGCTGCATCAATAATAACAAAATTTTTATCTCCGTTTTTCTTATTGTAAAGCGCCTCAGTAATCAACATTCCGCCGTTAGCTGTTAAATATCTTCCGGGTTCAAAAATTATTTCACAATCAAGTTTTTTGAAAAGAGGGATAGTTGTCTCAGCAAAATCATCAATCGTAAAAGACTGCTCATTATTATATGTTACTCCGATTCCGCCGCCTACATCAAAGTGATCAAGTTTTAAACCATCTTTTTCAATCTCAAAATAAAGTTCAGAAAGTTTTTTCACAGCTTCACAAAATGGATCGATTGAAGTTATTTGTGAACCGATGTGCATATCAATTCCGGTAAATTTAATATTCCTAAACTGATTTCTGTGTTTGTAAATATATAAAGCAGATTTAGAATCAACTCCAAATTTATTAGTTGATAATCCGGTAGAAATATAAGGATGAGTTTTTGCATCAACATCCGGATTAACACGAATAGCAACTCTTGCTGTTTTATTCATCTGTTGAGCAATGGTATTTATCAATTCAATCTCATCTTCTGATTCAGCTTTGATCATTAAAACATTATGTTCTAATCCAAGTTTAATTTCATTTCTTGTTTTACCAACACTGGTTAAAATTATTTTAGAAGGATGAATACTGGTTTTTAGTGCGCGATACAATTCACCTTCAGAATTTGCATCTATACCGCTTCCAAGCTTAACAAAAGTATTTATAACACTCAGATTATAATTTGCTTTCATTGCATAAAATATTTTATGGTTTAAGTTGCTGAACGAATTTTCAAAATTCTGATATTGTTTTATAAAATGGTTTTTGCTGTAAATGTAAAGCGGAGTGCCGAATTCTTCTGCAAGTTTTTCAACTGTTACATTTTCAATATAGAGTTGGTTGTTCTTGTATTTTATAAAATCTGTTTCTAAGTAATTCATAATATTTTGTTTTCTGTTATGTCACTATTCGATCCGCACAGAGTGACGATAATTTGAATAAGTGCTATAGTCAGGCTGAGCGGAGTCGAAGCCTGACGAGTCTATTTATTATAGCTGGAAGTTTCATTCTTGCACTTAGCAAGTTCGTGTAATAAATTAAAATCATTATTAATCAATGCTTCTTTCTTTTTTCTGTTCCAACCTTTTATTTGTCTTTCTGCTCTGATTGCATCCTGTATATCAGAAAATTCTTGTTGAAAAACTAATTCAATTGGCAAACGCGCCGAAGTATAACCGGAATATTTATGATAAACATGTTCATTGATTCTTTGTTCTAAGTTTGTTGTTGAACCAACGTAGTAACTATTATCAGCACATTTAAGTATGTAAACCCAGCCAGATTTCATTTAATTTAGTAAGTGTCACTCTTCGACTCCGCTCAGAGCGACTGTTGATTTAGTATTTCACAATTAGTCATACCAAGCTAAGTTGATGTATGATTTTTAATTTATTTATTTAATTAATTTAAAGTGTCACTCTTCGACTCCGCTCAGAGTGACAGTTGTGTTAACTCTTTTATTTTAAAAGTTTATTATTTATTGGCCATAGTAACATAACTGTAAGTAATTACACTTGTCATACCGAGCGGAGTCGAGGTATGAAGTCCTTTTATTATACGGAATATCATTCTTCGGTCCACCTCAGGCGGACTCAAAGTAACAATAGTTTAATGGTATAAATAATACTTTTCAGAAAGCGTTCTGAAATTATCAATATCTTTATTCAAATAGGGAAGTATATCTTCAACCTTTA
>JAVEUY010000308.1:0-3999 GCA_034005315.1 Ignavibacteriaceae bacterium
CTTATCAGGAAGCTATGAATGAATTTAATAAAAGAATTAAAATGGAATGTCATAATTCAAAATTTGATTATAATCTTATTGATACATCAACACCGTTTGATAAAGCATTGTTCAGCTACATTCAAAAAAGATCAAAGCTTCATTAAGTTTTCAATTTCATCAAGATATTTTTCAGACAATTCCTCAGAGTAAGATTGCGAACCAGATTCAGTTATTAATCTTATTATTGGTTCTGTATTTGATTTTCTGAAATGAACCCAGTGATCGTCAAAATCAATTCGTAATCCATCTTCAGTATTTATTTTTTTTGAAGAATATTTTTCAATCAGTCTTTTTAAGATAATATCCGGTGAAATCAGGTTAAGTCCGATTTTCTTCTTTGATATATAATACTGCGGAAGAATATCTTTAACCTCTGATAATTTTTTATTTGAATCAGTCAGATACTGAAGCACTAAAGCAATACCAACCAAAGCATCCCTGCCGTAATGCAATGCCGGATAAATAACACCGCCGCTTCCTTCACCTCCTATAACAGCCTTAACCGCTTTCATCTTTTTTACTACATTTGCCTCACCAACAGGAGAGCGATAACAATTTGTATTATATTTTTTAGCGATATCATCTGCAGATCTGCTTGTAGAAAGATTAACTGCAGCATTTCCTTTTGTTTTACTTAACACAAAATCCATAGCAACCGTAACTGTGTTTTCCTCGTTAAAAGGTTCTCCTTTGTCAGTGATTAAAACCAGCCTGTCAACATCAGGATCAACAACAACAGCAAAATCTGCGTTGTATGTTTTTACTGCTTTCATTGTTTCAGTTAAATTTTCAGGTAATGGTTCAGGTAAGCGCGGAAAAATACCGGTCTTTTCACAATTAAGTTCGATTACTTTGCATCCAAATGTTTTTAATAAATCCGGTATGCAGTAAATTCCTGCACCATTTACACAATCAGCAACAACATTAAAATTTTTCTTTCTGATTTTATCAATATCAATAACCGGAAGATTTATAATAGCATTTACATGTTTTTTAATTGCGTCTGATAAAACAATTCTTTTTCCGATTTTATCCCAGCTTTTATATAACGATTTATCACTAAGGAATTTTTTCATTTCTTCATGTTCATCAGGGGACATAAACTGCCCGGTACTGTTTAATAGTTTTAATGCATTCCATTCATTTGGATTGTGGCTTGCAGAAATAGCAATTCCGCCATTAGCATTTAATGTTTTAACAGTGAATTGAACAGTCGGAGTAGGGCAGATTCCAATATCAACTACATCTAAACCGTTTGCCAGCAATGTGCCGGTTACAATCTGGTTTACCATTTCACCTGTAATCCGCGCATCTCGCCCGACAATAACTTTACCGCTGCCAATAAATTTTGAATATGCATTTATGTATTTAACTATAACTTCAGGGTCAAATCCATCGCCAACAATTCCCCTGATACCTGAAATGCTTACCATAAGCGTTGACATTAAAACTCCAAAATATTTTTACTAAAATAACAATTAATTTGAATATCTTTGCAGTAAGATTTGCTATGACAAAAAAAATAGAAAAAATAAATAAATTATTAATAGAGCATTTTGGGGTACCTGCAAAAGCAAAAAAACTTCCTGATCCGCTTGATACAATTATCGGGACCATACTTTCGCAAAACACAAATGATAATAACTCATATAAAGCTTACAGAAATCTTAAAGTAAATTTTAATAATTGGGATGAACTTGCTCTTCTTAAACCATCTCAGATAGAAAAGTATATCAAAGTTGCCGGGCTAGGCAAACAAAAGTCAAAAGCTATTTACGAATTACTTAAGAACTTGAAAAGAAAGCAAAGTAAAGTATCATTAAAGCACATTAAAAATGATTCCAGTGAAAATATTCTTGAAGAGTTAACATCTTATAAAGGTGTTGGAGTAAAAACAGCCAGTTGTGTTCTTCTTTTTTCTCTCGACAGAAATATTTGTCCTGTTGATACACACGTCCACCGTACATTGAACCGAATCGGATTAGTTAAAACAAGCAGTCCGGAAAAAACTTTTTTTGCACTGCTGAATAAATTACCTGAAGGAACTGCACATTCATTTCACACTAATTTAATAAAGCTGGGAAGAGAAATCTGCAAAGCTCAGAAACCTATTTGTTCAGTTTGTCCGTTAGTAAAGATATGTAAATATGAAAACAAGAACTTTGAAATGGTAAGCTTAAAAAGAACAAATAATTTTATGCTTCTTGATAATCTAAGCTAATTAAACAAATCACAACTTTTGTAATACTACTTTAATGATATATAAGAAATCCAGAATTATTTCGTAAATTTCGATCAGATAATTAAAAAAATAAGGAGATAAATATCATGTTCGAAAAAAGTATTGAACTATTAAACAAAGCCATTGCTGATGAGCTTTACGCTGTTCATCAATATATGTACTTTCACTTTTTATTAGATGATCAGGGATATGATTTACTTGCAGGTTTATTCAAAAAAACTGCAGTAGAAGAAATGATACACGTCGAAAAACTTGCTGAAAGAATTTTGTTTCTAAAAGGTGAAGTTGAGATGAAAGTTGGCGGTAAAGTAGAGCCTATAAAAGACCCTGAAAAAATGCTTGCAAAAGCTGCACAGATGGAGCAGGAGAGCGCCCGTGAATATAATCTTTGGGCAAATGAAGCATCTGCAAATGCTGATTCAATGACAAAACAGATTTTTGAAAGTCTTGTTGCTGACGAAGAAAGACACTTTGATCAGTATGATGTTGAGACAGATAATCTTAAGAAATTTGGCGACAGATATCTGGCTTTGCAATCAATTGAAAGAAGTAAAAATATTTCACAAGGCAAATCTGCTGACTGATGTAAAAAAAATATTCTCTCGTTTATTTAAAAAGAAAAAGCCTGAAGAAAAACTTCAGGCTTTTTAGTTTTCATCTAAATTATTGAACTACGGGATAATCCATAAATTCTGTGGCTTCATCCCATTTGGAACCTGGCATTGTATCATAGAACAATCTGTTAGCACCAAACTGAAGTGACTTAGCATCATAGCCAAGTATTCTTAAGAATGTAGCAACTTGTGCTGAAGTCTGCCCGGTATAACAATAAACAACAATTGTTTTATTTGTCGGAAGAGTTTTTAAGAACTGGGCTAATTTCAAATCAGTCTTAGGAGTATATTGAATTGCTCCTTCAATATGTCCCTGATCATACTCAGCAACCGGCCAATAGTTAACAATATAATAGTTGTTTAAGTTAGCATAAATAGTTTCTCGTGTAATACCAATTTGAGTAAAACCTTCGTTTAATACAGTGTTTAATCTGCTTTCAAATATTTCTGCACCAGTATTTTTACCAGTTGATAAAGTTGGTAGATTTCCTGCAGGATTTTTTGCATTAGCAGTTGTTTGTTTCGTAATTGGGTTTGTCATACCATAGGTTTTTGCAGAATTCCAACTTGTTGGATATGCCCAACTGCACATTCCCCATTTTAAGCTGAAAACATTTGTAAAACCTGATAATCTTAATGCTGCAACAGCCAAGCCTGCTGATTGACCTGTATAACAGGCTACAACCACTTTTGATTTTGAAGATAAGTTATTATTCTTATAATAAGTAACGACATCTTTTATTTCAACATTTACTGCCCCCTGAATATGACCTGCGGCAAAATCACTAGCACTTCTAACATCAATGATTGTAATATCAGCATTTAATAAAATATCAGTATTTACTGCAGAAGCTGCAATAACTGCGGGCGCTGCATTATTGATATAGCCGCCATCAGTTCCTTCCAGATATTTAACAAGTTCTTCACTTTCATTTATTGTTTTCGGTGGTGTTATAGGATCATCTTTATCGTCGCTGCAACCAATATTAATAAATGCAAAGGTTATTGCGATAAAAAAGTAAAATAAAAAATATATTTTTTGTTCTTTCATTTTTAGGGTCTCCTAATAGTATTGTTTGTGTATTTTTTCTTATTGTCTAT
>JAVEUY010000309.1:0-3985 GCA_034005315.1 Ignavibacteriaceae bacterium
TTATGTGAACAGGGAGTCCCTCGATAATATTATTTCTGCTTCTCCATACTATGGTTGGTTTATTGCCGCTTACCAAAGTCATCTGCGGACTCATATTGTCTGTCCAATAACTGGGCGAGACATCCGCAGCCGAGAAAAAGCTCCAGGATGTCCCATAGATTGCTTCTATATATTTTATTTTATGATTAGCTGCATCTTCCCAACAGATAAAGAAATTACTACTGTTATAATCAACAATTGAAGGATTAGTGCTGTAAGAATTTGTACCAGATATTGTTCCTTTACTGCTCCATCCATATAAGTGAGTGTATCTTTTAATTTTAAGTCCGTCCGGTTCTTTCCAAACTAACATTACACTTGCATAAGAAGGACCCCATTCTCCGTCAATTACAGGAGTTGCTTGAAAGTTTTCGCTATTTGGAACAAAATAATCAACCATGATGGTTTGCCCCAAAGTATTATCAATTAGATTATAACTAAGTAAATAAATTCCTGTAAAATCAAAACCACTTCCTCCCTGCCAATTGGTTTCCTGCCATACAATATTTGCGTGATTACCTGACATCGAAATATGTGGACAGTTAGCGGTCAATCCACTGCTTATTTTTATTTCCCTCTCCCAGTTTACACCGTCTGTTGAGCGGCTTAACCACACTTGGTCCATACTTACATAAACCATAGCCCAGTAACCGTTACTGCCCTGAACAATTTTTCTTTGGTTGTTTGGGGCTGTTGCTGTTGGAGTTGTTGAGTATAGGTGTGCTTTGTAATATGCAGTTATATTCGTATTACCAGTAGGATTGATGTATCTCGTGCTTGAGGTATTTCCATCATTCCATTCATAAAAACAATACATTTTATTGTTCTTTATAATTTGATCTTGAACAGTTATTTGTTTTTGTTCACCAACAAACCCGTATTGCGGTGGTTCTTGATATGTTCCATCATATTCATAATTTTCTGTAACATTTATTATAGCAGGTTGAGGTGGTACTGGCCAATAAGCATTTAAGCCATCTCCTTCCTGATTCATTACATTATATTTTGCAACAAAAACAACTGGCTGCCGATCTGAAGTTGAATTTTTTACTTTAAGTGTCGCGTGAATTTTTAGGTATAATTTCCCAAGTACAGTATTAATCGGCATATAAAAAGGAATCCATTCTCCACCTTGAACATTGAAGCCATAACTTAATGATTCAAGGGGTATCGTGATTTTTTGGTATTTAACTGTATAAGCATTAACGTACGGTGTTCTAAATTCAAATACACTATCAGTTGCCGACTCTAATTCAATCGGTGTACTGTCTATATTACTATATCCTTGATCGGCATATCCTAAAAATTCTTGTGCCATTGGCTTAGTTTTGGGAACATAAATTAAAGCTGCTTTAATATCGGTTAACTCAAGATCAGAAGATGGATTTAAATCAATAATTAAGTCATTTTTTATTCTAAATGAATGAGTTTCTCTAGTAATGTTAGTACCCACAGGTTGATCGTATTTTCGATGTTCCACTATTGGAGTTTCTCGTAAATTTAAAATACCCAAAGGATCATTGTATAATAAATTTGTAGGTGTTGTATTATTTGTGATATTTGAACCAGGTAAGGGAAGAGTAATACCGCCCGAAACTCTTACATCAGTGTTAATAGTCCCTGTTGCAGTAAAATTAGCTTTAAAATTCATTGGAGCGGGTTGTTCTTTATTGGTTAATCTGCCCCCCGTAATAAAGAAGTCAAGTAACCCCACTGCAGCACCTATTGCTCCTAAATTTGAAACTGTCCATGAATTACTTAAACTTTTAATGGCATTTTTCAAATTTATTAAGGATGATGATGTAGAATTAGAATCTATTTGTTTTCCAATGTTATCAATCACTGTTTTCCAACCTGTCCAAGTAGATTGTGTCCCTTGAACATGTTTTTGAGCTAAATCGAAAGTTCCTCCCGTCTGAAAAAATCCTGGATTGGGTAAATTTGCAGCCTGATTACTACCAAAATGCTGTAATATATCTCCTTGAATTGTAAGGCTAACATTTGAAATTGTAGAACCCCAAATTTCAAAATGAAAGCTGGGATTTGTAAAAGAAGAAACATTGTATTCGTAAGCTAAAGGAAAGTCAGCGAAAGCCCAATTTGCATTAATAACCGGTGTATACGCGGCCGAAGCATTATTTTTAGTACTATCAATTGTATGTACTCCCCAAGCTGTATTATTCAAAAAAGTTAGGGCTGCTGTTCTAATATCTGTTCCCCAGTAAATATTAATAAATCCTTTTGTATAAGCTCCGTTCATAACTACATAGGGGAAAACTCTTAATATTCCTTCATATTTATTATACAAAGCAAAATAAGGAACAGGGGCATTTCTACCCGACATTCCAAAATCTCTTTTTACTAAAACCCAGCCATCTTCAGGTTTATTGTCAAAGACAGCCTCACTAATACCTCCTTGATAAAAAGGACTTGTGGTATTAACAACATATCCCAAAGCTTGTGGATATACAGTAAATGTTGTACTAGCTCGCCAGTCCCAATTAGGATCATTATTTGGATCAGTTTGAGCATAAGCCGAATAGCTCAGCAAAACAAACAAGAGAAATGATAAATTCTTTAACATAATTACTCCTAAATTAAATTGTATGTTTAAATTTGCGGAGATAAATTTGGGGTAAACAAGAAAAGAAAAAATTACTATATTAACAAAGTAGACAAAATTGTTTCAGTTAGCCAGACTGATTAATTCCTTGTTTACACCATCCATTCCGGCGCCACAATCGCCGGAATGGTTTTTTCTTTTTATTTGTTTAGCTTCTCCTCCCGTAACTTAATTGTTTAATGAATATTTCCAAACTCCTCTCATTCCAGTATCCCAAACTTTTCCGGTTCCAAATCCAATAAAAAGATTATTCTTAAACGAAATAATAAATGAAATACCTGGATAAATCTGTTGTTCTTTATTTTGAGGGAGTCCATCTCCCAGAGTATTCCATTTATTATCTTTCCATTCAAGTACACCATCGCTTGGTGTTGTTACAAAGACTTTATTATCAGCAAAAGTAAAACTTGTAACAAAAGGAACGGTGCCATGTACTTCTGGCAACGAATCCATGTACACTTTCCATTCGTCATTAACAAAGAATTTGATATAACTTTGGGTTGCTGCAAACAATGTGTCTCTATACCAAGCCAAATCATAAACACCAGCAAATTTATCATCTGTCGTTATGCCCTTATAATTGAAACAGTGATAACCGTTAGTATCAATTTCAGTTACAAAATTAGGTCCAGCTCTTTCCCCGCTGATAAGATAATTTGAATTAGTTTTTATAAGTTTTGATGAGTATATAGGATTAATTGCATTCCCTATCGAACATTCACCTTCAACAAAAGGGTTGGTATAGAGATAATTTGAAATAAACTTTAATTCTCCATTTGACTTTAGGATTCCAGCATTATATTGATCATAATTCCTTCCAGGGGCAATAATTAAATCACTTCCAAGTACTTCCATATCGGAAATTTCTATCGGAACTTGCGTGGGAATAACATTTATTTGTCCACCACTTGATATCCTACATAAATATTTTCCATCAAAACTGTATGCAGATGCGACAATTAATTCTCCGTTCAGCAAAGTAATTGCAGAAACACCAGCGTGAAAATTTCCCGTATCTGGCAAATTTATTTTTGTCCAACTGTTTCCATCGGCAGTTTTGTAAAGCCCGTTATTATCAGCCCATCCATAAACATATAGTTCATCATTAATAATTTTAAATCCTTTAACATCCATACCATCAAACTCTGAAATTCTTTTCCACTTATTCAGGTCATTGTCATTGACCTGTGGCTCGATTGTGTTGCAGGATGTTGATAGTAAGATAAGGGTTAGCAGTGCAAGTGAGGTTATGTGTAAAAATCTGCTTCTGCTTACCTTATGCAATAAAGTAGCAGATAAATTTAAGTATAACTTATAACTATT
>JAVEUY010000310.1:0-3973 GCA_034005315.1 Ignavibacteriaceae bacterium
CTGATTTTTAATTTCTTATTGGTCAACAATTAACATTACTGGAATGTAGTCATTTAGTTATTTGTTGTTAAATTAAAGTTAGTAAAAAAAAAATTAATTTTTAAAAGGTTTTGTATGATAAGTAAAGAATTACTGAATATATTATGCTGTCCTGAAACTAAAGCAGATCTTATTCTTGATGGCAATACTTTGGTATCTGTTGATAAAAATACCAGACGAAGATACAGAATCGAAGATGATATCCCGATAATGCTGATTGATGAATCTGAGCAGCTTGGATTAGAAGAGTGGTCTGAAATTATGAAAAAGTATGGGAAAGAAATTTAATATATCATCTGCAGTAAAATGACAGAATTTAAGTTTTATTAGAATAACATTATATCCAAACATCAGGAAAATAAATTTATCTATATATGGATCCTATAAATATTATAATCGGATTAAACATAATTGCTACTTTTAGTGCCAATATCGGCGCTGCAAAACAAGGGGTTAAAGAGAAGGTGGGTGTTTTTAAAGATAAACCTAAAACATATCTTCAGACATTACCGCTTTTTTTATCAACAATAACTCTTGTTATCCTGATTATTAGTTTATTTCAGGTTGGAACTCTGGAATACAAACAGGAAAATCAATTAATAAGAATATCAGGATTAATTTTTTACATTTTCTTTTCCTGGGTGCAGATATGGGTTATTAAAGTGCTGGGTGAAAATTACTCTCAGGATATTGCGATAAAAAAAGATCACAAATTAATTACTAATGGTCCATTTAAAATCGTAAGACATCCTCAGTATTTAGCTCAGTTTTTAATGGATATCGGAGGTGCAGTTGCTACATTAAGTTATATACTTGTGCCGTTTGCACTGCTACAAATTCCTTTTCTGTTTTTGCGTGCTGCGCTGGAAGATAAACTTCTTGAAAAACATTTTGGCGGTAACTTTATAGAATTTAAAAAGAAAACAGGGCAGATTTTTCCTTTTATCGGATAATGTTTGTAATGAGATTTTTTCTAATCACTTTTTTAATTGCATTTTCGTTCCTGTCATTTGGGCAGGATGGCAGTAATGTATTAATTGTTACAAAAGATGGAATGAAAAATATTCCTGCTTATATAAGAGAAAGCACAGTTTATTTTTCACTTAAAGATTTTGCTGATGCTCTTTCTATCAATTACTACTATAATGAAGATGCACAAAAGATAGAAATAAAGTTTGACAGATATTCTTTAAAGGCATCTGCAAAAAATCCGTTTTTTGTATTAACAGAAAAAGGCACAGCCGCACAAAAAGTTATCCAGCTTCCGACATCAACGTATCTTATAAACAATAAAGTATTTGTTCCTCTTAAGTACAGTTTAAATTCATTATCATCAGCGTATGGTAAGGATTTATCATTTGAAGCTCCTAATAAAATCCTGATAGGAAAAGTTAAAGATGAATCACTGACAACAGAAACTACCGGAAGTTTTAATATAAACGGGATTGTACTTGATGAAAAAGTTAATGGTACCTTGATTAGAATTAAATCCAATCAGAGAATTCCTTCTTATCACAGTGCATTTAAAGATAATGTTTTAACACTTATATTCAGAAAAGTTAATGCAGATGTTGAAAATGTTAAGTTTATTGGCGGAGATGGAGTAGTTAAAAAAATTGAATCCAAAAATGTTGGTGATGATGCAGTTTTGGAAATAACAGTCGGTAAAGAATACACAACTAACGAAGTTATTAATATTGAGAACAGTAATAATCTTCAGATAACAATTCATAATAAACTGTTCAGGAAAAATGAAACAACTAACAGATTAAAAGATAAATGGGAGTTTGATGTAATAGTGATTGATGCAGGACATGGCGGTAAAGATGCCGGTGCAATCGGTGTAAATAATGTTAAGGAAAAAGATGTAAACCTTTCCATTGCTTTAAAGCTTGGTAAATTAATCGAAGAAAATATGAAAGATGTAAAAGTTGTTTATACAAGAAAGACCGATACATTTATTGATCTTTATAAGCGCGGTAAAATTGCTAACGAAAATAACGGAAAACTTTTTATTTCAATTCATTGTAACTCAACACCTAAAAAACCAACCGATGCAAACGGATTTGAAGTTTACCTGCTGCGTCCGGGCAGAACAAAAGAAGCAATTGCAATAGCTGAATTTGAAAACAGCGTTATACAGTATGAAGAAAATCCAAATCGCTATGAAAAACTTACGGATGAAAATTTTATTCTCGTAAGTATGGCTCACTCATCTTATATGAAATACTCAGAAAAATTTGCAGAATACCTGCATAAGGAATTTGACAAACATCCCGACCTTAATTCACGCGGTGTAAAGCAGGCTGGATTTTATGTTCTGGTTGGTGCTTCAATGCCAAGTGTTCTTATTGAAACCGGATTCCTTTCCAACACAAAAGATGCTAAGTATTTGAGCACAGCTTCGGGGCAGCAGAAATTTGCTGAATATGTTTTTAACGGTATTAAGAAATACCGTGATAGTTATGAACTTGAAATGCAGAGTGAATAAAATACTCCGCATTTTTTGAAAAGGAATTTGTATAAATTGTATTAAAAGAAATTGCGCTTTATATAAATTTTTAAAACTCATTGCCTTACTTAAAAATTACATTGCTGATTTTAATGGAAATATCATTATGAAGATTTTCATTTCAATTACATTTGCTGTTTTATTAATCTGCTTGTTTAACTCCTGCCATAGCGAAGTGGTTTTTCCCGGTCCTTCTCTTGGGTTAGGATTAAAAGCTTATTCCTGTACTGAAGCATGGATTGAAATTCAGGTTGGTAATAATGATAAAACGGCAAATATCTACCTGCAAAAAGACGGTCAGACTATTCAAACAATAAGGGTGAGTCAATCAGATAGTGTAATTTATTTTGATGATTTAATACCAAACTCAAGCTGCCGGTTTGATGCTTTAACTTACGTTGACGGAAAAGAGTTAAAAAGCAATTCACTTATTTTTACAACTTTAGATACAACTGCACACAACTTATTAACCTGGCAGACTTTTTCTTTTGGAGAACACAGCACCAGTGCGCTTTATGATGCTGCTATAATTGATGAAAATAATATTTGGACTGTCGGTGAAATTTATATGAATGATTCAACCGGCAATCCTGATTTGAAAAAATATAATGCTTTGAAATGGAATGGTTCCAACTGGGATATGTTAAGAATTCCTTTTACCTATCAGGGCACAGATTATAATACAATCAAATCTGTTTATGCTTTTAGTGCGGATGATATTTGGTTCGCCGGAAATAATGTTATCTGGTGGAACGGTTCAGAGTTTAAAACGGTAACTGTTCCACCTGATGTTTGGGGATCTTATCAGATAAATAAAATTTGGGGTAGAAGCAGTAATAATTTGTATATTATCGGAAGTAAAGGCAGCATAGCCTGTTACAACGGTAATAGCTGGTCGAAGATTGAAAGCGGAACTACATCTGATTTAATCAATATATGGGGATCACAAAATGAAAACACAATTTGGATATGCGGCGTTAACAATGATTATGGAATTTCAACATTACTAAAAATTAAAAATGGTGTTGCCGGAATTATATTTGAAGGATACAGTAACACTAAAAGCAATGGTTATTATGTGGGTCCAGTAAGCAGTTTGTGGTCTGACAATGATTACAGAGTTTTCTTAATGAACTGGAGTGGAATTTGTTTGCAGAAAAACTCCGATAAACTATTCCTGGAAAAACAGATTGCAGCGTTCAGTAATATGGGATTAGGAATGGATGGCTCATCATATAATAATGTTTTTACTTGTGGTCAAAGACTGCTTGGTCACTGGAATGGTATTAGTTTTATGGAATATAAGGAGCTAATAACGCCGCAAAGAACATTAATGAGTATAAATACTAGGTCCAGTATTGTATGCTCTGTCGGTTTGGATTACAATGGTCCGGTTTATTCTAATGCTGTAATTATTTTAGG
>JAVEUY010000311.1:0-3946 GCA_034005315.1 Ignavibacteriaceae bacterium
TCAGGTGAATGTTCCCTAAACAATGTAGCCGTCACATAAACATTCGGAATGTAGTCATCTTTTAATTTAATATTTAGTTCTGCAGATTTATTTTTAACTTCAACATACTCATAAGAGTAAACATTATTTCTTTCAATTGTTACTAACATTTTACCTGAAAACGGACAGTTAAAAAGCAGCTTTGCTGTTTCACCCGGCTTATATTCTTTTTTATCAGTTGTAATTTCAACTCTTCCCTCTCTGTCCACTCGAAAGGAAGTTGAAGTTGAACTGCTCCAGCCCCAGGCATAAAAATTCTGTGCAACAAATTCATCAGTGTCTTTCTTATAAACTCTTAGCTCATATTTTCCGGATTTGCTTACTTTAAAACTAAACGGAGTTTTATCATTTATTGATAAATCTCTTTCCCACTCATCAATATATTTTTCTTCAGAAGTATAATAATATCTTCCTGATCCATCTTTTTTTAGAACTGTTTGCCACTCAAGTCTGAAAAGTTTTGCTTTAGCATTAAAGTTTTTAATTACCTGGTCACCGGAATTAACAGCAATAACGTCAAAATTTATTTTTTCATCCACACCGAAATAATATCCGCCCGGTTTTATACCGATAAAATAATCTCTTGTGTAAATATTAAAATCTGCAGATCTGTTAATAGTTCTTCCTGTCGGATCAAAAACACTTACATAAGCAGTTGCATTTATATAACCGCTGCTGCTAAGTTTATCAGGTATTTGCATCTTTTCTGTTACTTTACCATCTTCATCAAGTTTACCTTCTGCATAGATATCATTCATTGGTGTATTTTGTATCGATGATCTGCTGAAATTAAAGGCAGGATATTTTTTGCTGTTATAAGATAAGTGGTGGAATCTGTAATAAATCTGGTAGTCTAAACCGGAGCCTTTTGCACCATAAAGATATTCTGCTTCAATTGATAAATTTACTTTTTCATTCGGCAAATAATTCTGTTTATCGGTTTTAACATTAGCACGGATTTTATCAGGAACAAATTCTTCTGTACTGAAATAATAAGAGCCAATCAATTGACTGCTCCCTGAGTAAACTTCTGCAACATATTGCCCGGTCTGTGCAAACACCGGCAAATTAAATTTCAGATCAAAAGCACCTTGTTCATCAATATCTTTTTTAAATTCATCAAAAACTTTTCCGGAAGGATTTATGATCTTAATAATCAAAGGATAATTTTTTATCACTTCAACTTTATCATTTCTCAGTATTCCGGAAATATTCACATCGTCGCCAGGTCTGTAAAGATTTCTCGGACCATACAAAAATATTTTATAATCAGTCTGTGGTGTTGATAATCCTCCTACATCAAATCTTGATGTATTTACTCTTGTATCCTTGAAATCCAGGAAATTATAATCATCATCTTTTTCAACAACTACTAAAGCAGGTTCAAAGCCCTTAACTGATTCATCGGTTAATTTGCATTTTATACTTCCGTCTTTATCTGTGGTGCCTTCAAATATTTTCTGATTATTTCTTGAAATAATTTTTACATTAGCACCGCTTACACTTTCGGTAGTATTAATCTGATTAACAAATACAATTATCTCATTACTAACCTGCTTTGCAATTATTCCGAGATTGGATAACGATACTATTTTTGAATCACTTATATATCTGTGGTTTGATGATCTGATCGTGATAACATAAATACCTTTGAATTGTTTGTTAAGTTTATCTTTTATATCTATATCAACTTTAGTTAGGAGATTATTTTTGCCATTAATATCAACTTTTTCAGTAAAGATTTGTTTACCATAATCACCAACTGAATATGATCTACCGTAGCTGTAATAGTAATCATAGTAATCATAATCGTCATCATAATAATCACTTTCATAATAGTAAGATCCTCCGTAATAGTTATTTCTTAAAAAGTGAATAAGATTATTGTCAAAAACCTGTGAATAAGTTACTTCCATCCCTTTTACATTAACTGCATCAACAACAAGCTTTTGACTCCCTCCTCTTAAAAGATAAAGCCCCTGTTGATCGCTGAATTTAAGTGACGGATTGACATTAGCAAACACGATATCCTGACTAAATTCATTCTCAAGCTTGCCTCCGTATAATCCCGGCATACCTGATTTAACTGTCAGATTAATATTTTGCCGATTAGATTTTTCTAAATCCAGCCTGATGCTGTTATCGTTTATCATTGCATCAAAACTAATTTCAGGATTTAATTTGATAAATGATTTTATGTTATCTTCAACTTTCTGAGTAGTGAAGATTTCAATCCAGGGGTTTTCAGCGGCATATCCTGAAGTAACATCGGTAATCACTAATCTTGTAATCGGAGGTAATTCGTTATCAAAGATCCTTTCATCTTCTAAAGGCTTCTTACCATAAACAGAGTATAAACCTTTTTTAATCTTAATACTGAATGTTTGTTTTTTATCCTTTTGCTGTACTTCACCAAAATTTACAGCGATAATTTCAGAAACCTGATCAGAGACTATCTGATAATTTTCTATTACCTGTCCGTCATTTTTTACTTCGATCATTCCCTGTAATTTTTTCGGATCAACAGGATAATTAAAACTGATATTAGCCTGAACACTTAACTTATAATCCTGATGAGGAATATTTGTCCAGAAAATTTCTATTTTTTTTACATCAAAATCCGGAGTGTTAAATGAGAATTGTTTAAAATCTGAACTTAATTTTGTATCGAACAATACCTTATCAGTAATAACAACATTGTATTTTTGAATCGGAAGAAGCTGGCTTTCTGCAGAAAATATTACTGTATTAGCTGAAGACCACATAAACTTGCCTTTTATCTCAGGTTCAAATTTTATGAATTCGGTATCAACCCATTGATCAATCAATTCTGCTGGTGCAAGATCGTGTGAAAACTGAATAGTGAAATTTGAAAGCTGTTCTATTTTACCCTGCGGAGAAAAAGAAACTACTTCAACTGTATTAAAAGAACAACTGAATATTATTGCTATAATAATGACAGCATATAAAATAATATGTTTCATAAAAGCCCCTCTGATAAGTTAAAATATTGTATTTATTAAATTCACAATCAGGCAAGTTAAAAGTTTATAATCAGCTTATTGAATTATAATATTCCTTTGGAAAAATTAGTTAATAAAATATTTGCAATCAATTTTATATTACTTTTTCTTTGGTATCCAGCGATACTTTTCAAGAATAACACAACCCTTTTCATCGAACTCAACACCTTCACTTCGTAATAATTCTTCCATCAGATTAGGATCTCCGAAATGAATTTTCCCGGTTAAAGCTCCGTAACGATTTACAACACGATGAGCAGGAATATCAGGACCGCATCCGTTTAATGCCCAGCCAACAGTTCGTGCAGCAGAACGAATTCCACAGGCTTCTGCTATATCACCATAAGTTGTTACTTTACCATAAGGAATTTTTTTTGTGATCTTATAAACTTTATTAAAAAAATCTTTGCGTGTTTTATCTTTATTCTGACTTAAATTTTTTTTCTTTTTCACTTTATAAATGATTTATTTTTATCTGATATTTTAATACAATAACTTTGAATGTAAAATCATAATAAAACAGAATTATGGCAAGTTTAAAACGAAGATTATTAAAATATAAAATATGGTTCAAAGAACTGTTCAGATTTTGTCCGATAAGAACTGCTAAAGTTGATAGAGAAAATTTATTTCTGATTTGCGGTCATCGCGGATCACCTGTTAATGAACCCGAAAATACAATTCCATCTTTAGAGCGTGCCGTAAGAGAAGGTGCTAATTCACTTGAAATTGATATTTGCTTAACCAAAGATAATGAGATTATACTTTGGCACGATTGGAATCCCGATGATTTAGTGGGTTTCTTAAGAGAAAAAGGATTTGAACCCGCTGTATCTTATAAACCAGATTTTCCTGCACCGTTTAGCGGATATAGAAATAAAACA
>JAVEUY010000312.1:0-3931 GCA_034005315.1 Ignavibacteriaceae bacterium
TCTTCCGATCTGTTCTTATTGATTTCAACTTCTGTTGCTTATTCGCAGTCAGCAGGCAATACAGGGCTGTCATTTCTTAAACACGGATTTGGTGCACGCAATATTGCAATGGGTGATGCAGGTACAGCTTTATCAAATGATCTTACAGCTTTGTTTTATAACCCTGCAAAACTTGCTTTAGCTAATAATGGATCAGAAGTTCTTTTTATGCACAATAAATGGATACAGGATGTCAGAAGCGAAGTAATAGGAGCAAAAACTATACTCTTTGGTTTGCCGATAGCATTAGGATTTAATGTTACTTCGGTTGATGGAATTGAGTACAGAGAAATTCCGGGTGATCCGATTACAACCTTTGATGCAAATTATTTTTACGGAAGTTTATCGACAGGATTTTTTGTTACTGATGATATTACAATGGGTGCAGCAATTAAATATCTTTACGAAGGTATGCTTAATGATGAAGCAGCAGGTTTCGGATTTGATTTTGGTATTAACTACATTCTGCCGTATCAGGGTTTAACCGCATCAATAGTTTTAAGAAATGTTGGTTCAATGAATAAACTCAGAAATGAATCAACAAAACTGCCGACTGAAGTCAGGATAGGTACAGCATATACTTATTCATTAGATGATTCAAAGTTAGATTTTACAGGCGGTGTTGAATTCCAGAAATACTTAGATACTGAAGACAATCATTTTAATTTAGGCGGCGAAGTTTTATATGATAAACTTATTGCTATCAGAGCAGGTTTTCAGAGCGGATATGAAATTCATGGCTTTACAGCAGGTGCCGGATTGATGTGGGGAAATTTGAAATTTGATTATGCATTTCTTCCTTTTTCAATTGGATTTGGAAATGCTAATTTATTTTCTTTACAGTTTAAGTTTTAAAGTTTATTGAAGTAAAGATTTTGATGACCCGGTTTTCTAAAGAAATCAGGTTTCTTGTTTTAAATCATTTCAATTGATGCTATTTTAACAACAGTTATTATTCATTTTACCCAAAACAAAATGTTAGAATATTTCCGGTTTGATGATAAAAAATTATCTCCTGAAGAATGGGATAATTTCATAGATGATTCCGATAACGGAACAATGTTCAGTAAAAGAAGATTTCTTTCTTACCACTCAAAAAATAAGTTTAATGATAAATCATTTTTCATTACAAAAGACGGCAAACTTCATTCTGTTTTTACCGCTGCTTTAATTGAAAGAGATGGAAAAAAAATTCTTTCATCTCATCCCGGCGCTTCTTACGGCGGATTTGTTTATAAAAGTGATTTGAGCTTCAAAGATGCACACGAACTTGTTGATATACTTTCAGAGCAGGCTAAATCTGTAAAAGCTGATAGAATACAATTAACAATTGCACCAATGATCTATCAAACTAAATACTCTGATTATCTTGATTTTGCTTTGGTAAGAAATGGTTTCCAATATTTAAAAAGAGAAGTATCAAGTGTAGTGCAACTGGATTTCGATCCTGATCAATTGCTTAATACTTTTCGTGCTGAGGCAAGAACGGCTACAAAAAAAGCGCTTAAAAAAGGAGTTGAAATTGTAGAGACCGAACGCTTTGATGAATATTATGAAATCTTAAAAAAGAATTTAAAGCTGCGTCACGATGTTAATCCTGCACACACTCTTGAAGAATTAAAAAAAGTAAAATCACTTTTTCCTTCACAGATAAGATTATGGGGTGCTTTCCTTGATAATATTATGCTTGCAGGTGTTTGTAATTTTTCAGTTAACAAAAATGTTGTTCTGGCTTTTTATATCAGTCACGATGAAGCTTATCAGGAATACCGACCGGTTAATTTACTCTTCTATGAAATAATGAAAAAATATCAAGCAGAAGGATTCAGATTTTTAGACTTCGGGATATTTACAGTTGCAATGGAACCTAATTGGGGACTTGGAAGATTTAAGGAAAACTTTGGCGCCCGCGGGATATTCAGAGATACTTTTTACAAAGATATTTAATGCTAAAAATACTCCACATAGCTCCGATAAATTTTGCCGGAGTTCCTTATGATTTCTATCAAATGCATAATGCCTGCGGAGATTATTCACGGATAATAACTCTCCATCAGAATGAACGTGTTTTTCCGGAGGATATTTGTCTTAACCTTCCGATGCCGAATCATAAGTTTGTTAAAATATTAAAGAGAAAGAAAGTATCTGAATTAGAAAGTACGGATAGAAATAAAGCACATTATTTTATTCCAAAAAATCTTTTTGAACATGTTTATTATAAATTGTATGACTTTCTTGCTAAGCCGAAAATAGAAAAAGCAATATCAGGTTTTAACCTGGATGATTTTGATATTATCCATTACGACGGAGGATTGGATTTTTATAGGGATGCTCAACAGGCTATTAAATGGAAGAAACAGGGAAAGAAAATAGTCTGCTGCTATTTCGGAAGTGATTTAAGAGTACGCGGACTGATAAAAGAGCTTGATGAAACTTCCGATCTTAATATTACCAGCGAGTTTGATCATTTGGCATTGAAGAAAGATTTAGAATATCTGTTCTATCCATACGATACATCAGAACTGCCGCAGAAAAAAGAAAGAATCAGTGAAGCAATCAGAATTATTCACTCTCCAACTAATAGAAAATATAAAGGAACAGAACTTATTATTTCTGTAATAGAAAAAATTAAGAGAGAGAGAAATATCGAATTCCTGATTATGGAAAATGTTGAAAGAAATAAATTGCTTGAAATAAAAAGTCAATGTGATATTTCAATCGACCAGGTTGGCGGAACAATGGGCGGAACAGGGTATGGCAAAGCCGGGCTTGAAACACTGGCAATGGGCATCCCTACAATTACAAATATGACGAAGGAATATACTGACTGGTTAAAAGAAAATCCTTTTATTGTTGCAAACAATTCTGATGAATTATATAAAAGTCTTATCGAATTGATAGATAACGAAAAAGAGAGAATTGAAATCGGTAAAAAAGGAATTGCCTGGATTAATAAATATCATAGCTTTGAAAGTGTAAATAAAAGATTAAACCAGTTATATCAGCAATATGGAATTACCAGTACTTAATCATTGTACAATCAGATTGTAAAACATTTCGATTTCTCTTCCTCATTCATCTTAACTTAGTTTAAATTTATAAACAAATAACTTGCTCTAAGGAGTGATTTTTTAGTTTTCGGATATCCTGTCCTGGATTGTCAAACAACTTACTTTGATAAAATATGTTTGTCCATATTTTATTAAATTTGAGACAACAATGAAGAATTGAAAAACTATGCGTACAAAAAATAAAATTTCAGTAATTGTTATTACCGGCAATGAGGAAAATAATATTAAAGACTGCTTACAAAGCATATCCTGGGCAGATGAAATAATTGTTGTTGATTCAGAGAGTGATGACAACACAGTTAAAATTGCAAAAGAATTTACAGATAAAGTCTTTGTGCAGAAATGGCCTGGTTATGCAAAGCAAAAGTCTTATGCTATTTCGCTCGCAAAAAATGAATGGATATTAAGTCTTGATGCTGATGAAAGAGTAACTAGCCAGCTTGCTGATGAGATACTTAACTTTGATCTTGAGAATACAAATTATTCAGCTTTTAAAATAAAAAGAGAAAATTATTTTATCGGTAAAAAAATCAATGGCTGCGGCTGGGGAAATGATTATCAGCTTAGATTATTCAGAAAAGATAAAACCAGACTTAATGAAAGACTTGTTCACGAAAAATTTATAGTTGATGGAGACACTGCAAAATTAAGCAACTCAATTCTTCATTATCCGTATAATAATCTTAAAGATGGATTTGACAAGATTAATATTTATTCATCCTTAGAAGCTGAAGAAAAACACACAAGAAAAAAAATCTCCACATTAAGAATAATATTTTATCCGGTTGTTGCATTTCTGCATCATTATCTGGTTCGAAAAG
>JAVEUY010000313.1:0-3929 GCA_034005315.1 Ignavibacteriaceae bacterium
ATTGTAGCCGGTGAAGTTGTACAAAGACCTGAATCTGTTGTTAAGGAATTGCTGGAAAATGCAATTGATGCAAAAGCTGCAGGCATTGAACTTATAATTAAACAGGCAGGCAAATCCCTTATTCAGGTTTGTGATAATGGCAGCGGAATGACAGAAGAAGAAGCGATGCTTAGTATAAGAAAACATGCAACAAGTAAAATTTCAACGATCGAAGACCTTGAGTCAATTAATACTTTAGGTTTCCGGGGAGAAGCATTAAGTTCAATCGCTGCTGTATGCCAGCTTGAAATAAAAACAGAAACCCTTGATGAAGAAATCGGTACTTTGATTAAAATTGAAAATGAGAATGAGATTGTCAAAGAAAAAATATCAACTGCCAAAGGTACTTGTATATCTGTAAAAAATATTTTTTATAATATACCTGCACGAAGAAAATTCTTAAAATCGGATACAACGGAATTAAAACATATCATTGATACTTATAACAGAATAGCTTTAGCAAATCCTGAAATTTCATTCAGGTTTTACAACTCAGATAATCTTGTATTTGATTATAAAGAGGGAACTCTTGAGGAAAGAATACAGCAGGTCTTTGCTGATAATATGCTCGATGCTTTGATTCCGGTTAGTGAAGAAACCGATTATCTGAGTGTAAAAGGCTATATCGGTAAACCATCGATTTTTAAAAAGAGTAAAGGCGAACAGTTTCTGTTTTTAAATAAAAGATTTGTAATAAATAAAAGCATCAATCATGCTGTATTTACAGCATTCGAGAACATTCTTGAAAAAGGTGATTACCCGTTTTTCATTTTATTTATCTCGCTTGATCCCTCAAAGATTGATGTAAATATTCATCCATCAAAACTTGAAGTAAAATTTGATGATGAGAAAGACATTTACAATTTTGTTCTTTCAGTTATACGTAAAAGCATCGGCACACACGATTTAGTGCCGACAATGTCATTTTCAGATATTACTAATGGTGAAGAAAAACTTGCTTTCAATCCATTTCAATCGCTTAAGCAAAATGATTTTTCGGACAGACCATTATTTACTTCAAGAGATAAACGGGAAAGAACTTCAGTTACGGATGAAGAGATTGATCTTGTTTTTGGAGATCTTAAGAAAAATATTTTACCGGAGTCAGTTGCCGGTTTAAGTGCAGAACCTGATAATGCATTATTAAAAAATGAAACTGAGATCCAGCTTGAGAAAAGTGCATCAACAGATTCTGAAACTACTTTTTTAATTCAGCTTCATAACAAATATATTCTTTCGCAGATAAAAAGCGGATTGATGATAATTGATCAGCATGTTGCACACGAAAGAATTTTATATGAAAAAGCTTTGTCAAGATTAGATACTAATCTTCCGTTTTCACAGCAGTTATTATTTCCTATAAAACTTCAGTTTGATCTTGCCAGTTATGAAATTCTGAAAGAACTCGATCAAATGATTTCCAAGCTTGGATTTAAATTAAAATATTTACCAAAAAGTTACATCTTAATTGAAGGCGTGCCGGACGATATCAAAAGCGGTTCTGAAGAAAAAATATTAAAAGAGTTTATCTCTGAATATTTAACAAATCAATCCGAAAAGCATCTGGAAGAAAAAGATAATATTGCAAAATCATATTCCTGTAAAGCAGCAATTAAAGCAGGGGATAAGCTGTCAGAAAAGGAAATGCGTTTATTAATTGATCAGTTATTCGCAACGTCAATGCCGTATGTTTGCCCGCACGGAAGACCAATTGTTATAAAAATATCACTTGAAGAATTTGACAGAAGATTTGGAAGAACATCATAAAGATTAAAAGATTTTTTTAACTAATTAAAAAGGTAAATCAATGTCTGATTTAGAATATCTTAAACAAAGAAAAAGTTACGATGAAAAAGCTAAATCTGCTAAAACCAACGGATTAAAATTTACTACTGTTAGCGGAAAAGATGTTAATGTTTTTTACGGACCCGATGATGTTGAAAATATTAATTACTTATGTGAAATTGGTTTCCCTGGCGAATATCCTTACACACGCGGAATCCATTCCAACGGCTATCGCGGAAAAATCTGGACTATGCGGCAGTTTGCAGGATTCGGAACGCCTGAAGATACAAACCAGAGATTTCATTATTTATTAGATCACGGACAAACAGGTTTATCTGTTGCTTTTGATCTACCGACATTGATGGGCTGGGATGCAGATGCTCCTTTAAGTGATGGTGAAGTTGGAATTTGCGGTGTTGCGATTTCTTCTTTGCAGGATATGGAAATTCTGTTCGATAAAATTCCACTTGATAAAGTTTCAACATCTATGACAATTAATTCACCTGCTGCGATGATATTTGCGTTTTATCTTGCGGTTGCTCAAAAGCAGGGAGTTAATTTCAAGGATTTACGCGGAACATTACAAAATGATATTTTGAAAGAATACATTGCTCAGAAAGAATTTATTTATCCGCCTGTTCCGTCAATGAGAATTATAGTTGATATGATTGAGTATTGTAAGAATGAAGTTCCGCAATGGAATCCTGTTTCAGTCAGCGGCTATCATATCCGCGAAGCAGGTTCAACTTCTGTTCAGGAGCTTGCTTACACTCTTGCTGATGGATTTGCATACATTGAAGCTTGTATGGAAAGGGGAATGGATGTAGATGAATTTGCACCAAGGATATCTTTTTTCTTTAATTCTCATCTGGATTTTTTTGAAGAGATTGCAAAATTTCGTGCGGCAAGAAAGATTTATGCAAAGAGATTAAAGGAAAGATATGGCGCGAAAAATCCGCGTTCGTGGTGGTTAAGATTTCATACACAAACTGCGGGATGTACACTAACAGCACAACAGCCTGAAAATAATATTGTAAGAACTGCTTTTCAGGCATTAGCAGGTGTTCTTGGCGGAACACAATCGTTACATACAAACTCTATGGATGAAACTCTGGCATTGCCAAGTGAAAAAGCGGTTAAGATTGCATTAAGAACCCAGCAGTTGATTGCGTATGAAACCGGAGTTATAAACACTGTTGATCCTCTTGGTGGAAGTTATTTTGTAGAGGCTTTAACTGATAAAATGGTTAAAGAAGCTAACGAAATTTTTGAAGAGATTGATGCTTATGGCGGAGTGATCCCTGCTATTGAAGCCGGTTATTTTCAAAAAGAAATTGCTGACGCTGCTTATCGTTATCAAAAAGAAGTTGAAAGAAAAGAAAAGTTTATTGTTGGAATTAATGAGTTTGTTGAAGACAATGAGAAAATTGAAATACCGATTCTTACTATTTCACCCGAAGTACAGAAACAACAGATAAAAAGATTATCAGAGCTAAAGCAAAGCCGGAATCAAAAGGATTTTGAAGAAAGTCTGAAAGCAATTAAACAAGCTGCAATTGATGGTAAAAATCTTATGCCGGTATTTTTAGATGCTGCAAAAAAATATGTTACACTTGGTGAGATGGTTGGAGAGTTAAAAGAAGTTTTTGGAACTTATGAAGAAACAGCGGTATTCTGATGCTAAAAAATTACTTCGATTTAATCAGGGTTCCTCAATGGATTAAAAACTTATTTGTTTTTGTTCCGTTGTTGTTCTCTATGAATCTGTTTGAAGCAGAATATTTCCTGATATCATTAAAAGGCTTTTTTATTTTTTGTTTTGCTTCAAGTTTTATTTACATAATTAATGATATTGTAGATCTTGAAGCTGATGCAAATCATCCTAAAAAGAAAAACAGACCGCTGCCCTCAGGAAGGATTAGTAAAAAAAATGCTTTGAGCTTTGCTTTCATAATTCTGATTATTCTTGTTTCACTGACTTTTACCGCTAACAGCAGCTTTAATTATTTTCTTCTTGGATTTGTAACTCTAAATATTCTATACTCGTTTTATTTTAAGCATATTGTAATTCTTGATGTGTTTAGTATCGCCACTGGTTTTTCAAT
>JAVEUY010000314.1:0-3896 GCA_034005315.1 Ignavibacteriaceae bacterium
GCATCATAAATTGGAAACTCAATTGATTTGAATCCTAATTTAGCAAGATGAATAGCTCTTTCGATATAATTATTTGGTATTTGAGCTTTTCGTGCTTCAAGAATTGCAAAGCTTAGTTTCTTATTTAACTTTTTATTAAAACGGTCATTTTCTGGATGTTCATCGTAACAGGCTTTTATAATGTTGTTAAGATGCAGATTACAAAGTTTGGATCCTGCAACAAGAGCAGAAACTTTTTGTTCTTCAATAACTTTCCAGTTGATGTATTCTTCTATATCAGGATGATCAAGATCTAAGGTTACCATTTTTGCGGCACGTCTGGTTGTTCCGCCTGATTTAATAGCCCCGGCTGATCTGTCTCCAATTTTTAAAAATGACATTAGTCCTGATGATTTACCGCCGCCGCTTAGCGGTTCATTAGAGCCGCGAAGTTCCGAATAATTAGAACCTGTTCCTGAACCATATTTAAATAATCTTGCCTCACGCACCCAAAGATCCATTATTCCACCTTCGTTAACCAGATCATCGTTAACTGACTGGATAAAGCAGGCGTGCGGCTGCGGGTGAGTATATGCATCACTTGATTTAGTTAATTCACCGGTTTCATAATCAACATAAAAATGACCTTGCGATGGTCCTGTAATTCCATAAGACCAGTTTAACCCGGTATTAAACCATTGAGGGCTGTTTGGTGCAGCCATCTGATTTGCGAACATAAACATTATTTCATCATAGAATGCTTTTGCATCTTCTTCAGAGTCAAAATATTTAGCTTTCCATGCCCAATAAGTCCAGGTACCAGCAAGCCTGTGAAAAACCTGTCTGGAATCAGTTTCATAAGTAAATCTGTCATTCTCAGGTAACTCCTGTAATCTTTCAATATCAGCAGTTGATTGTTGAAGCCACTTTGGAACTCCCTTTTCATTTACTTTTTTAAGGAGTTTTGGGATACCTGCTTTTCTGAAATATTTTTGTGCTATTATATCAGTAGCAACCTGCGACCACTGATCAGGCACAAAAACATTTTCCATTTTAAAAACAATTGAACCATCCGGATTTTTAATCTCAGATGTTCTTTTAACAAATTCAAACGATGATAAAGGATCCTTTCCCTGCTCGGTAAAAAGTCTTTTTATGTGCATCCAAATCTCCTAAAGGTAATACTGCTATCAGCAGTTTAGTTAAATAAAAATTTTAATAATTTCTTTGAGAAGCAAGCTAAGCGTTATGAATGATTTAGTAATTGTATAAGAAAGGATAATATTTTTAGCATCACTCATATCAAACTTTATCGAAAGCTATGAAAATAATTTTAAAATAAAAATAAAATAATCAGCATTAGAAATTTTTTTTGACCACTAAATTCTCAAATCGAAAATGAAAATATTTTTATAAAAAAACAAATAAAAATTTTTTTTTATAACTCTTGACAATAAAGAAATTTTAGCAGCATTGGAAATTTTAAATTTCTTATCCTGAAAATCATCCGGTAAAAAAAATTAAATCACTTAATAGTTTTTTTTGTTTGTATTTTAACATAACAAAATTATTTGATTGGAAAAATCTTGACCCGGGAAAAAATTATAGAAGTAAATTCCCTTACAAAAGACTTTAAAAAATTAAGAGCAGTTAACAATCTCAGTTTATCAGTCTATAAAGGTGATGTGTTTGGCTTTCTGGGCCCTAACGGTGCCGGCAAAAGCACAACCATACGAATGTTATTATCACTTATCAGACAAACATCCGGTACTATTAATCTTTTTGGAAACTCACTGGATACAGATAGAAAAAATATTCTTGGAAAAATCGGTGCTATCGTTGAAAAGCCTGATTTTTACGGGTATTTAACTGCATATAAAAATCTTGAGATACTAAGCAGACTTTCGGGAAAAGAAATAACCAAAGACCAGATTATGCAGGTGCTTGAATTAGTTGGACTTGATAATCGGTTTGATAGTAAAGTTAAAACTTTTTCACATGGAATGAAGCAAAGATTAGGCTTGGCTCAGTCATTATTGCACGATCCTGAATTGATTATACTTGATGAACCAACAACCGGACTTGACCCGCAGGGAGTAAAAGAAATCCGGGATCTGATAATCTATCTCAGTAAAGAAAAAGGAAAAACTTTATTCCTGTCTTCTCATATTCTGCACGAAGTGGAACTTGTTGCTAACCGGATGATAATTATCAGTAAAGGTAAGACTAAAGTGGAAGGTGATGTTAAAGATTTACTAAATGCAAAAGAGTTTAAGGTTTCTTTTGAGGTTGATGATGAACAGAAAGCTATAGAGCTGATCTATCAATCAGGATGGAAAGAAAAATTTGAGACAAATAGAAAACTGGTTTTTGTTTTTTCTCTGGAAAACCATGAAATATCACAACTGAATAAATACTTTGTTGAAAATAATATTTCCGTTAGTGCAGTAATCCCAACCAGATCTTTAGAGGATTATTTCATAAAAATTACTGAAGAGGCTTCCTGATGCTGACTCTTATTCAAATTGAGCTTTACAAAATTTTTAAGAAATGGCGAACATATATCGGATTTATTGCAATTGGTGTTATTGTTATTTTAATTCAGATAGCATTTAAATTTGAAGGGCAGGAAACTATAAATTATATGACAAGAAATATCCGGCAGTCATTTGTTTTTGTCGGTAATCTGCTAAACGGATATCTGGTTTCCTATTTAATAATGAATAGTCTTGCAATACATATACCTTTTCTGATTGCTCTTGTTGCAGGCGATTTATTAGCCGGTGAGGCAACAGCCGGAACTTACCGGATGATTATAACCAGACCTGTTTCCAGAACTCAGATTATTGTTTCAAAATTTATTGCCGGAATAATTTATACAAATCTGCTAATCCTCTGGTTGGCGGTAATTAGTCTGGCAGCAGGTCTTTTGATTTTCGGTACAGGTGAACTTTTAGTCTTAAATAATCAGGCAATAATTATTTTTGAGCGATCGGATGTTCTTTGGAGGTTTTTTGCTGCGTATGGTTTTGCATCTTTAGGAATGTCTGTTGTTGCCGGTTTTGCATTTCTTTTTTCTTCACTGGTAGAAAATGCAATTGGTCCGATAATAAGCACTATGGCAATAATTATAATATTTGTCATTCTTTCAGCACTAAACATAGAGTTTTTTCAAAATATAAAACCATATTTGTTTACTAACTACATACTCTCCTGGAAACTGTTTTTTGATGATCCAGTTGATCTGAGTGAAGTGTTGAAAGCTGTTACTGTGCTATTAGTGCATATTGTTTTCTTATTTTCATTAACATTGTTTTTATTTAAACGAAAAGATATTTTATCGTAGAAGAGGTTATGATGAAGATTATGTTTTTCTTTTTATTGATATCAAATCTGGTAACTGCCCAGTTAAAAAAGCCGGAAGAAATTTTAAAACACGTAGTTGATAATTTTAATAAGGTTAAAGATTATACTGCTGATATAAATATTAAAGTGGATGTTGAGTTTATCAAGGTACCTGAAGCTAAAGCAAAGATATTTTTTAAACAGCCTGATAAAGTTCATTTGCAATCAGATGGATTTGCAATGCTGCCCAAAAACGGGTTAGAGTTTTCACCTTCTTCACTGCTGAATACAGAACATACCGCAATTTACGAAAACGATGTTCTGTTGAATGGAGTTAAGACCTCAATAGTAAAAATTATTCCGCTTGGTAATCAGGGAGATGTTATTCTGTCAACTCTGTGGATTGATCAGGCTAAACAGTTAATACGAAAAGTTGAATCAACAACAAAAACCAATGGCGTTTTTATAATTGATTTTTCTTATTCTGATGATTTCAAATATCCGCTTCCGGAAGAAAAAGAATTTACATATAATACTGATAAAATGAATATACCTTTCAACTTAAATGAATA
>JAVEUY010000315.1:0-3879 GCA_034005315.1 Ignavibacteriaceae bacterium
AGTTGAATCTTACGATCAGATAATGAAATGTGCAAAAGAAGTTAAAGAAATCTTTGCACATATTTTAAGAGGCGGTTGTTTCAAACCTCGTACTTCTCCTTATGCTTTTCAAGGACTTGGTTTTGAAGCTTTGGATTACTTAAAATCTGCAGGTGATGATTTTGATTTACCCGTAATTACTGAAGTGATTTCAATTGATCAGATTGAGAAGGTTGCTGCTCAATCAGATATACTTCAGATAGGTGCGAGAAATATGCAGAATTTTTCTCTGCTTTCGGAAGTTGGAAAATCATTTCGTCCTGTTTTACTTAAACGCGGTTTAATGGCTTCTATAGAAGAATTTTTGAATGCTGCTGAATACATCCTTGCACGGGGAAACCGGCAGGTTATTTTATGTGAACGGGGAATAAGAACTTTTGAAACTGCAACAAGAAATACTTTAGACTTAAGTGCAATTCCGGTTCTTAAAGAATTAACACATCTGCCTATAATTGTTGATCCTTCACATGCAATCGGTCAGAGAGATAAAGTTATCCCGCTTGCTAAGGCAGCAAAAGCTGTCGGTGCTGATGGAATAATGGTTGAAATACATCCTGAACCGGAAAAGGCGCTTAGCGATGGTGAACAATCTTTAAGATTTGATCAATTCAGACAGATGACAAACGAGCTTCAGAAGATGAATTGAGTTTAGTTTTTAAGGGAATATCTTTATAAAACAATTTTACAATCTGAATATGATTGTTTATAATTGGTTAATTCTTATCTATCTGATCACAATTAATTTGATGTATCTAATAATTTAAGTTGATGAAAACTGTAATTAACATACTTATATATTTAATCTTATTTAATGTTCAGGCATTATCACAAAGACATTTATTTCAGAATTTAACTGTTCAGGATGGACTTTCTGATGGTGATGTTAATTATATAATTCAGGATAGAAAAGGATTCTTGTGGATTGCTACTGAAGGCGGTTTAAACAGATATGATGGTTATGAATTCAAAATATTTAAGTACAATCAAAATGATCCAAACAGTTTACCAAATAACAGTATCTGGGCACTCTATGAAGATAAATCCGGTTATATATGGATCGGAACAAAAAACGGAGACCTGGTCAGGTTTTCACCTTCAGATGAAAAGTTTACTACAATTAAAATTAATGATTTAGAAACAACCGGTAATAGTATTACATCAATACAGGAAGATAAAAATGGTGATATATGGTTCGGAACTTATTCAAAAGGGTTATTCAGATATAATCTATCAACCGGAAAAATTACAAACTGGCATTATGAAAAAGATAAACCAAACTCTCTGAGTAATAATTATGTAACGTTTCTGATCTTTGATAATTACGGTGGTCTCTGGATATCAACTTATAATGGTTTAAACTATTTAAATCCGGATAAAGATGAAAATAAAATTACAGTCTATAAGAAAAATAATAATGGTAATAATTCTATCAATGATAACTTGGTATGGACTATTACTCAGTCTAAATATGATAATGATCTTTTATACATAGTTACTGAAGGATGTTTATCTACATACAATCTGATTACAAAAAAGTTTGAAAGTATAAATTTTAAAATTGAATATCCTTCAAAATTCAGTAACAGTGTTGGTTCGGTTGTAGAAGACAGAAGTAATGGTAAAAATACATTATGGATTGCAACATACGGTGGAATATATCAGTTAGACTTAATCTCAGGTAAATCTAAGCAGTACATCGCAGATAAAAAAAATATCTCCGGTTTACTGACTAATCAAATTGATCAGCTTATGTTTGATAAATCAGGAGTGTTATGGTTAGTTACAGATAAAGGATTAAACTTTCTGCCTGCTACTACAAAAAAAATAAATTATATCTTTTCGGAATATTTGTCGCAGCAATTAGTACAGGATCTTTTTAGTGCTGATATTAAAGCGGTTTTAAGTATTGACAGCGAAACTACAATACTTGGAACTGATGATGGAATGTTTTCAGTTATAATTGATAATAATGAGGTTAGGGTTTCTAAAATTGATCAGCTTAATAATTTTAATATTTGGTCACTTGAAAAGGGAAATGATAATTCTATTTGGATTGGTACTTATGGTAAAGGGCTTTTCAATTATAATCTTAAAACAAAAACTCTGAAAAAATATTCTATCGTATCTCCGACATTTCAAACATCTGCTTATGAATATATTAAAGCTCTCAGATTAAGCAAGGATGGAACGTTATGGATTGGTTTGTGGGGCGGAGGAATAGTTGCATTAAATACTTCTACCGGTAAATATAAGATTTGGATAAATGACAAGAACCAGCAGAACAGTCTTAATTATAATGATGTATGGTATATACATTTGGATAAATTTGAGAGAGTATGGATAGCTACAAATGGCGGTGGATTAGACTTGTTCGTTCCAAAAAACAACGGGCAGTTTTTACATTGGATAAGTTCTGCTGACGATAAATCAACTTTGCTGAATAACAGTGTGCAATGTATTGCAGAAAGAGAAACAGATAATCCGGATGAGACTGTTCTCTATATCGGAACGGATGTCGGATTAAATAAAATGGTTATAAAAAACCGTGATAATGATATTTATAATTTTGAAGTAAGTTTTAGTAATCTTTCAAACAATATTGATCTTAAAGATGTTTCGGTGAAAAGTATTGTTGCGGATTTTAAAGAACTGTGGATAAGTACAAACAAAGGTATTTATCAATATAATCCTGATAGTAATGAACTTTTAAATTATGGTATTTCTGATGGTTGCGGTTCTGTAATTTTTAATTCCGGTGCCGCTGCCAGAATGATTAATAAAGATATTGTTTTCGGCAGTGTTAAAGGTCCTTCATTTTTTAATCCTGAAAATATTAAACAATCCAACTATGAGCCAGACATTGTTTTTACTGATCTTTTGATTTTTAATAAAAGTGTTTCGCTTAAAGAAAACACTATACTTGATTCAAGTTTCCCTTATTCTAAAGAAATTGTTTTAGCTAATTATGAAAATGCAATAACATTTAAATTTTCTTCTCTGGATTTTAATTCAAAAGAAAATGTTAAGTATGCTTATAAATTGGAAGGATTTGATAAAGACTGGAACTATACAAACATCTCAAACATTGCTGTGTACACTAATTTAGATCCTGGCAGGTATGTATTTAAAGTAAAAGGAACAAACAGCGATGGAAGATGGGGAAAGAATGTAACTGAGAGAAAAGTAATAATTAACAACCCCTGGTGGCGCACTGGCTGGGCTTATGCAATATTTATTATAGTAATTCTGTACATACTTTATTTAATAAGAAAGTTTGAGATTAACAGAACAAGACTTAGAAATGAGTTAAGGAATCTTGAGTTTGAAGCAAAGAAGCAAAAAGAAATTGAAACTCTTAAATCAAGATTCTTTGCAAATATTTCTCACGAATTCAGAACACCTCTAATGCTTATAAAAGGACCTCTTGAGCAACTACTTCTGAAAAAAGGAAATGTTGATGATCTTACAAGACTTGCTTATAGTAATACCGAAAAATTAAAATCGTTAATAGACCAACTACTTGATCTATCAAAACTTGAATCAAACTTAATTACTTTAGATACTTCTTTAGAAGATATATCAGTTTTAGTTAAAGGACTTGTTAATTCATTTAAATCAATTACAGATCGGAAAGAAATATCACTTACAATTGATTGTCCTGAAGAAGAGTTTATGGCTTATGTTGATCTTGATAAATTTGAAAAAATATTGAATAACCTGTTATCCAATGCGTACAATTTTACATCTCCAAAAGGTTCAATTACAGTTATCCTTAAAAAAATATTATCAGATGAAAAAGTATTTTATTATTTAGTAGTTAAAGACAATGTAATAGGAATC
>JAVEUY010000011.1:0-18424 GCA_034005315.1 Ignavibacteriaceae bacterium
CTTTAGTACTTCTTATATTAACTTCAATTAGTTCCTACTTTTTTTTACGGGCAGGTTTCAGATCTTTACAGAGGGATATTTAAAAAAAAGAGTTCATACCTTTTTAAGATATGAACTCCAAAAAAATAATTTTAATACTTCTATTTGGTTAAGATCATTTTTCCTGCTGCAATAAAAGTTTGTCTGTCAATTCCTGCAGTTTCAATTTTGTAAAAATAAACTCCGCTATTTAATCCGCTTGCATCAAAACTAACAGTATGGTTTCCGGCAGTATAGTTGCCATTTACAAGTGTGTTTACAACCTGTCCAAGCAAATTGTATATTGTTAATTTAACTTTCGAAGCAACAGCTAAATTAAAATCAATTTTTGTTGAAGGGTTAAAAGGATTCGGATAGTTCTGAAATAATTGAAATTCAGAAACGGATTTTATTTCATCTTCAACATCAGTAGCTGTATTGGAGTAACCTCTTGTTCTGGGAATTAAAATTTGCCAGGTATTACTTCCATCAGGTAATCTGCCATAAGATGCTTCAGGATCTGTAATTGCAGCCATATTAACACTATCTATTACTGTTCCTGTTGTATTTTCAAACCAGACCCACTCACCACTACTTGATAAACCGAAAGCACTTGCGTCTCCATCTTCTGTCGTTATTACAAGAAATCCATTAGCAGGGATAACTGAACCAGCCGGAAATTCTTTTTTCGGTTTTGAACCTGATTGTCCACCGCTATCGTATATCTTATAGCCTGTAATATCAATTGATGATGATGTCAGATTGTATATCTCTATCCAGTCTGGCTCAACATCTGTCCCACGAGAGAAAAGCTCATTTATTACTACAGAAGAAGTAATAGGCACATTTGAATAACCTCTTGTTCTTGGAATTAAAATTTGCCAGTTATCACTCCCGTCAGGCAATCTGCCATAAGAAGCTTCCGGGTCTGTAATTGCAGCAACATTAACGCTATCTATTACTATTCCTGCTGTATTCTCAAACCAAACCCATTCACCGCTGCTTGATAAACCAAAACCGCTTGGGTCAGCATCGTCTGTTATTATTACCAGAAATCCATTTGCAGGAATTACTGAACCAGCCGGAAATTCTTTTTTTGGTTTTGATCCTGAATTTCCGCCGTTATCATAAATTTTATAACCGGTGATATCAATTGATGATGAAGCTGGATTATATATTTCAATCCAGTCCGGTTCTGCTGCTGTTCCGCGGGTAAACAATTCATTAATTACCGGTGTTATTACAATCATTGTATTTGAAGTACCTCTTGTTCTTGGAACTAAGATTTGCCAGTTATCACTTCCGTCGGGCAATCTGCCATAAGAAGCTTCCGGATCTGTAATTGCAGCAACATTAACGCTATCTATTACTGTTCCTGCTGCATTCTCAAACCAAACCCATTCACCGCTGCTTGATAAACCAAAACCGCTTGGAACAGCATCGTCTGTTATTATAACCAAAAATCCGTTTGCAGGAATAACTGAACCAGTCGGAAATTCCTTTTTCGGTTTTGATCCTGAATTTCCGCCATTATCATAAATTTTATAACCGGTAATATCAACTGATGTTGAAGTTGGATTATATATTTCAATCCAGTCCGGTTCTGCTGCTGTTCCGCGGGAGAACAACTCATTGATCAATGGAGTCTGAGCGTATAAAGAACTCCATAGAAAAAAAGATAAGAATAATAAGAATAAATGTGACTTGTATTTCATAAGAACTCCTGATTGTATCTATAATATTTTACCTAATTAGGTTTTTGGAACACATACATTTTGCTATTAGCATCATTAACAACATATATTTTATCATTTACAATTGTAATCCCCTCCCCTTTTGTAAATGGTATTTCCCACTCTTTAAGAAGTTCACCTGCTGATGAGAGTTTTAGTATTCTTCTGGACTCATCGCTAATTAACCAAATATAATTTACAATTTCTTCATAATAAATATCCGCAATATCTAAAGAGTAATCAATAGTTCTTCTCCAGAGTTCTTGTTTATTTTTAAACTTTAGTATCATTTTCGGATTTTTTTCATTTATTATATATAATTCATTAGTTAATGTATTTAACGATATACCTTCAAGAGCATGATTATCTGCAGTTGCAACATTTACACTGAATGAATTTATCTTATTACCAGATAAATCAAATGTGGTAACCAGTTTCTTTTTTTCTTCCACTACATAAATTGTATCACAATTTTTTGATAATGCAATACCTTCCATATCTGAACCGGAAGCTGAAATAGTATTTAATATTGCGCCATTAAAAGCTATTTCATAAATATCCGGATTGCCATCTGATACAACCATAAGAGTATTATTCTTTGAATTGTATGCAATACCTGATGGTTCTGATATATTCAGATTATATTCTTCAATAGGGAAAATTTTCGTAACTGATTTTGTATCTACTATTGCTTCAGGATTATCTCTTGAGCATTTAAGAAATAGGATTAAAGAAAGGGACACAAGTAATAACAAAGAGAGTAAACATTTATTTATCATTTCTATACCATAAAATTCAGAGAACTAAACCGAAGTTTAGTTCTCTATTAAACAACACATATTATTGTTGATTCGGAGCACCCTTGGTAATCGTATTTAGTATTTGCCAATTAGTGCTTCCATCGGGATATCTTCCGTAAGATTGAGTAACATCCATTGACAGGAAATCAATCTGGTCTATAACTGAGCCAGTTGAATTTTCAAACCATACAGACTCTCCACCGCTTGACAAACCAAAACCACTGGCATCTGCATCATCTGTAACGATAACATAAAAACCGTTTGCAGGTATAAATGTACCTGAAGGAAAATCTTTCTTAGGTTTAGAGCCGCTGTTGCCACCGCTATCATAAATTTTATATCCAGTCAAATCAACCTGAACTGAATTTGGATTATATATTTCAATCCAATCCGGGTCATCAACAGTACCTCTGGAATAAATTTCATTCATTACTAAAGGAAGGACTGCTCCGCCACCACTTCCGTTTGATGTTCCTTTAGTAGGTGGAGAGAGCTTTTCCCAGTTATCAGATCCATCTGGTTTTCTTCCGTAAGATGTATCAACTCCAAGAGCCGGAAAAGTTATATTTTCAATTACGGTTCCATCACTTTTTTCTAACCAGATCTGTTCGCCGCCGGCTGATAAACCAAAACCGCTATCAGTAGTATCATCAACAACTATTACAAAAAAACCACCTGCTGGTATGATTGTTCCGGCAGGAAATTCCTTCTTTGGTTTTGTTCCGGCTTGTCCGCCATTATCATAAATTTTGTATCCGCTGATATCTTTTGATGTATTATCCGGATTATAAATCTCAACCCAATCTTCATTACCAACTGTTCCTCTTGAATATATTTCATTAATTTTAACATCCGGTGCCGGCGGAGGAGGCGGCGGCGGAGCAACAAATGGTTCATCTCTTGAGCAAGACAAAAGCATTGCTGAAACAAAAATAAAACCAGCTAAAAGTATTTTTTTCATTTTTTTCTCCTTTAAATTTTAAAATGCTGCCTGAATTCTCATTTGAATAAATGAGAAGTCATCATCACCAATAAGATTACCTTTTCTTGTTGCATATTGATCATGATTGACCATTGAATAATTAAATTGAATCTTAATATTATTATTAGGATAATAATTTAATCCTAACATCAACTGATTTGCCTGTCCGCCTTTTACACCGGCATCATGGTCATTTAAATTAGTTACACTGTAGCGTGCTGCTAATTCAAAAGCGCCGAAAGAATTTTTAGGAGCTTCGATAGGACCAACTTCGCCTTCATCAACATAATAGTATCTGTTTTCGCCGGTAATAACCCAGCAAGCTGTTACATATCCGCCTTTAAGATTTACTGTCGGATTACCATACCATCTGTAAATACTTGTGCCCATAAATTCAGATTGTAAAAGGAAAGGTCCTCTTATAAACAAAAATTCAAAACCATATCTATCATAGTAATTTACATTTGTAATATCACCGGTATGAAGAAACTTTGGATTAAATACTTCACTCTCAACTCTTGAATTCATCTCAATTGTATTAGCTTTCATATCAGAAACAACATCAGGAATTTTATATGAATATGCTAAACCAAAGTGCAGGTTCTCACCAAAATTATTTATCGGTGCTAAAGATGCACGGATATTTGCTGAAAAGGTTTCATCTCTTTGACCTTTATCAATTCTGGTTCCGGTTTCGTGCCCCATTATTGCTGCTGTAAGCTGTGCGTAATCAGTCCAATAACGTGCAGAAATTCCTGCTCTTCTTCCTAAAGCGATAACATCTGTTATAGCAGTTCTTTCTAAAAACGGTAATAACCTTGAACTATTTAGTCTTTCCATACCAAAAGGCTCTTTAAAATTACCAGCCTGAAGGGAAAGATTAAAAGTCGGGAATGTATATTTAACCCATGCATCTCTTAGTTTAACCTGAGATTTGGTATCAACTTTTTCACCAAAACCTAAATCAACTTCAGCCTGCCAGTTTTTCCACAATTGTGTTTTCATTGCAAAAGTTACCCGTCTGAAATGAACGCCGTTGCTTAAAGCATTTTTATTCTCGAAGTACATTGCTCCATCAAACTGGACTCTTGCGTCAAACCACCAACTGAAATTTCCATCATCAGACTTAAATAAAAGTTTGCCGTTACGGACTTCACCGCCAATTGGTACTTTCTGAGTTCCGCCTGGTACATCCTGGGCAAGAATATTTATGGTGCTGATGAAAAAGAAAAGAACCAAGCCAAAAACTATGAAGTTTTTTTTATTATTTTCCATTTTTTCTCCACTAATTTGATTATTAGATAATTTATTTATGTGATTTATTTGATCTGTTAATCCTGAATAACTGTTCTATAATTACTCTATTTGCTTTATTTTTTTTATCATTTAATTTATCTCCTGTGTTTTGCCATATATCATTAGATTGGAAAACATCTTTCTCAAAATCGATTTTATGTGAGTAGCTTTTTGAGTGAAGAGACTTTAAAAAATTAATTTCCGCTTCAGAAAATTCATCTGAACTTAATTTGCTGTTTATCAGATTGGAATCAACTACAAAACTATCTATTAAAGAATAAGCAAAAATGTTGTATAACTGTTCATTTGAATAATTGTATCTTTTCAAAATTTCATTACGAAATTCTTTTTTGTTTAAAAATTCTTTGTTCACTAAATCATTAATATTTTCAGTTTCTATCCCTTCAGAATCTAACCTGGCTATTACAGATTTTGTTATTTCATAAGGTTCCGGGAGTACAACTGTTTGTTCAAAAACATTTTGAATAAAGAAAAGAGATACAACTGTTATTAAAGCTGAAGTTACCGGGGCTACTCCCCATCCGACAACAATTCTTCCGAGTACTTTGAAGTTTATGGAATGAGGATCCTTTGCCAGTCCGGTACCAATAATTGCACCGATAAATGCCTGAGTAATTGAAAGCGGAACGAGTGGAATTGTTGGTAAATTATTAACTAATAAAAACTGTTCGAGCTTTTGTGAAGTAAATAAAAAGAGCACAATAATTTCTGCTGAAATAGCTACAAGCCCTGTAATTGGTGATATCTTGGCAAAATCCTCACCAACAGTATCCATTACATTTGTTCCATAAGTAAAGATTCCAACAGCTATTGCTACTCCACCAAATAAAAATAACTGCTGCTCTCCGGTTAATGTAAAAATACTTCCAACATTTAAATCTGAAAGATGTGCTGAATCAACAAACATCCCCATTACATTAGCAATATTATTTGCACCAAAAGAATATGCGGCTAAAACACCTGCAATAATAAGTCCTATTCGTGTATAAGTATCAAACTCCAAAAGATGGATTTTCCATTTAAGTACGGTATTCTTAACTATTTTAAATAATATAAAACCAAATATTGCGGCAATTACCGGAGAAGCAACCCAACTGAATAATATTTTATAAAGAGCATTATTATCAGTCGGCGAACCAGTAAACAAATTCCAGCCAATAATTCCACCTAATATTACTTGTGATGATGAAACCAGTACTTTTGCCCGGATCATCAGAATAATAGAGATGCCGACAGAAACAGCAACAGCAAAACTACCTGCTAAAGCATTAACTGATCCAAGGTCAGTTAAAGTTTCTGTAGTACCTGCACCACTGATAACCGAACCAAGTATGACAAATATACCAGCTATAATTGCGGCTGTCTTGAATTTGACCATCTTCGAAATAACTGCAGTTCCAAAAATGTTTGCTGCGTTATTTGCGCCGGCAGACCATCCAAGAAATAATGCGCTTGATATAAAAAACCAGGCTGAAATATCCAACTCTACTCCAGTCTTTTAATTATTGCAATTGATAACCTGTCACAAACATCTTCAGATTGTTCGGCAATTCTTTCGATGTGAAAAGCAAAATATCGTATATGAATCTTGAAGCTTAAATCGGTATCAGTTCTATAAATATTTCGTTTTATTTTTTCTGCAATTTTATTCGTTTCTTTTTTATAAAACTGAACTTTAGTTACATAATCTCTGACTGCATCAATATTTCTGAAATAAGAGCGGATACCGCTGACAGTATTTTCAAGACAAGAGATTGAACTATCAGCAAGTTCCAGGAAACCACTTTTTAGTTCCGGTAATATTGTCGGGATCTCAACAGAAAACTCAAGCAATGTATCAGTAGTAATATTTAAAGCCTTATCACAGCTTTCTAACAATCCTAATACATCTCCGCGTGCTTCAGGAATTAAAGTTCTGGTATAAAGTTTTATCTCAATGTTCCTTCTTAAATCATCGGCATTTTCTTCAATCTTTCTTAAATCTTTAAGATGACTTTCAAAATCATTCATCTGATTATCAAGGTAGCATTTAATGCCAAGTTTAAAAACTAATCCGCCTTTAATTACTAAATCGAGATACTCATCAATTTGAGTTTCAAGTTTTCTGGTTTTCTTTAAAAACATTTTTTTATTCCTTAAAAAGATTAACTAAATATCGGAATATAGTACAATTAAAAACATTAAACACCAAATACTCCGTTGGGTGTAATACCAAGATATCTGAACCAGGTTTCACCCGCTAAAATTACCAATACCCAGCCGATTATCATTATTGTCAATCCATACTTAAAAGTATCAGTTAAACTATACTGATCAGTTTCATATAAAAGAGCTGCAGGCTTGCTGTTAAACGGAAGTACATAAACATGTATGTTCATAAATGCTACCGGAAGCGCAAGACTGATTACATCAAATCCAAATCTGTTGGCAACTCCTATGGCAATCGGAATAAATATCATTGCCCTCATAGTTTTAGATTGAAAGATCAATGCACTGAATATCATAACACCGGTTAAGAAAAGATATAGTACCCAGAACTGGGACTGATTTCCGATTCCCAATGAATTAAAAAAAGCATTTACGCAAATTGATGGTAAATCAGTTTCATCCAATCCTGCTCCTAATGTATAAGCTCCTGCAGAGAATAACATCAGATGCCAGGGAATATCAACATCGTTCCATTTTACAATTCCAACTTTTGGCAGCAAAGCAACAATAGCTCCTACAAATGCAATTGCAGTTGCACTTATTCCGTGAATATTATCGGTTGCCCAGAATCCCAAAATCGTCAGAAAAATTATAGCTGATTTTACTTCGTTGCGGCTTAACGGTCCTAATTTTTCATATTCAATTTTTAAGCGCTCCATTCCGCCTTCAATTTGCGGCAGTCGTTCTTCAGGTTTTAGCGGAAAGAATATCTTCATTGCAACAAAGTATCCTATTATCATAATCAGAATAACATACGGAAGCATTGCCATCATCCACTGACCAAAATACACATTTCCCTGAATTGCATTACCAAGCAGAGCTGCACCTAAAAGATTAGCACCGGCGCCGGTTACAAATGCACCGGCACCAATATTAATGTTTAACAAATTCTGCAAAACAATGCTTCTTCCAAAATTGTTTCTGTTGACTCCGCTTTGTGCACCATAGATTGCAGCGATTACCATAAAGATGGGAAGCAGTATTGCAGCTTTAGCAGTTGTTGCGGAAATAAAAGCTGAAAGAACCAGATTTATTACAATGAAAGTTATGAATATCGTACTTGCATTTTTACCAAACTTAACAATCAACCAAAGCGCAAATCGTTTTGCAAGTCCTGTTGCTACTAACATACTTGCAAGAACAAATGACATAATATTTAACCACATAACCGGATGCCCAAGCTGAGCATACGCAGTTTTCTCTGATAATACACCGGTCAGTACTAATGAGATAATTAAAATCAAAGATGTTAAATAATTAGGGATAGCTTCAGTCATCCATAAAATAATAGATGCAGCAAAGATTGCAAGCATAAACTCATTGTTTCTGATAAATGCAGCGGAACCTATCTTGTTAAATACATTCTTTGCTGATTCGGAAACAATTTCACTTGAATTAATTGATTCGAGAAAAGGAAGTTTAATTATAAATGCAAATAATATAAACGCTGCAATAGCCAGGAATGAACCAACAATCGCTAATTTTTTTTCAAGTTTAGATTTTTCTCTTTTCGGAAGTTTCTCCATACGATAGTTATTCATATCGAGAATATCAGCTTTAGTCATTGTTCCTCAGTATGTTTAGTAGAAATTCTGTTTATTTACCATTTAGTAAACGGGTTTTTCATCAGCATGGAATTGTAATATTTTACATCACCGGTTACTTCATCTCCTAACCATGCTGGTTTATTAAAAGATTCATCTTCTGAGGATAATTCCAACTCTGCTAAAACCAATCCCTGGTTTTCCCCATAAAATTCATCTACTTCAAAAGTATGATTATCTACTTTTACAAGATATCTTGTTTTATCGATAACACCGGGTTCGCAAATTTTTAACAGCTCTTCAACTTCAGAAGTCGGAATTTCTTTTTCCCATTCATATCTGCTTGCACCGGAAACATTTCCTATTCCTTTTATGGTGATATATCCTTTATCACCTTTAATTCTGACTCTTACTGTTCTTTCAGGAACAGAAGATAAATAACCCTGAACAATTCTTGTTTGCTTGCTTGCAAGGTTTTTGAACTCGCCTTTTACTAAAAACTTTTTTTCAATTTCTTTTGCCATATAATTTCTCCTTATTTCATTCCGACTAAGTTTTTTAATCCGCGCAAATAATTAATATTCGGGAACTTATCAAGTTCAAGTTCTCTAACAGTTTTTATAACCAAAGCAGGATCTTCCATTTCAACCGCCGCAGTTTTTATTACTTTACCATCTACTGTAACTTCTGCAATTTCAACTATAGTATTATTAATCGTAAAGCCTGTTCTTTTTTTATGAACATTTACTGCTTTTAATAATTTAGATGGTTTAATTACTTCATCAATATATTGTTGAAATGTGTATTCACTGCGTTCAAACTTTGGCAGGACAACTTTAAAGCATTTAAATACTTTTTCAATTTCAGAAACCGGTAATGGAAAAGTTCCCTTCATAATCGGAAGCCATTGCTCCAATCTGTCCTCATTAACTTGCTGTAATGTTTTAATATCCATCAGATCATCACGAACTTTAGTATTATCCATACTTACTTCAGAAAGAATATACACTTCATCGCTTTCGCGGGTTTTGCCTTCGGGATGTTTACGAATATTTTCTTCAGCTTTCCCGAGATCATTTGTAAAAGTACGCCATTCCCAGCGCGGTATGATGTTTTCCATTTTTACTCCTTTTTTTATGAAATAGTTTTGCACTAACAGGCAATGTTTGTGCCCTAAATATTATCAGTTATTTTCAGTTACAATATTAAAAACATAAAAAAAAATAAAGATTTTAATATCTGATTGCACCTAATATGTTTTATTTGACTATTTTTCGTCGTCACTTTGGCGATAATTCGTCGTTTTTAATAAGTTAAATAATAAAAAAACAGTTTTAATGTTCGGTTTAGAATTTGTATCTGAAATGAATAAACACATAAAAAATATTTTTTCTGATATGCGAAAAAAACATTTTATAATAATTATTTCAGCATTTCTATTAAGCATTTTTGCAACTGTACTTTTCTATGAATATGTAGTTGATATTTCAACCGTTATTTATCCTGAAGTTAATGTTGTAGAAAAAACAAATCACTTAAAGAAACCGGTTTATTATGTGGGCGTAATATCAAGATATCCGCCTAATATAATTTTTAATGGATATCAGCCGATAATTGATTACTTAAATCAGAATAATAAATTCCATTTTGAACTGAAGCTAAGTACATCTTACAGCGAAACAGTTGATCAGCTTATAAATGGAAATATATCGATTGCATTTTTTGGATCTTTACTCTACATAAATGCTCATAAGCAGTACGGAATAGTTCCGATACTTAAACCTCTTAATGAAGATTATAAACCATTCTTTAGTTCTATTCTTTTTACAAGTACCAATAGCGGAATTAATTCTATTAAAGATATAACCGGGAAGAAAATTGCATTGCCATCTCAGGAATCATTTTCCGGAAACTGGTTAATTAAATATGAGTTAAAAAAAGTTGGTATATCTGAAAAAGATATCGTTGAAATAAAAAATTTTCCATATCATCAGAATGTAATATTTCAGGTAACTCATGGAAATTATGACGTTGGAGTTGTTAAGGATAAAGTATTTAGAGATTATAAAAACCGTGATCTCAAAATCGTTGCTTATTCTGAACCCGTTCCCGGCTCTCCGATTGTTGCAGCAAAAAATTACGATCCTGAAGTTATAAAAATAATAAAATCATTATTGCTTAAAATTGATTTATCCAGACCTTACTATCAGGAACTTGTAAAAAACTGGGATGAAGAATTTATTTATGGATTTGTTGAAGCAAATGACAGTGATTATAATCTGATAAGAAAATATTCGGGGACAAATTAATCATGATCCCGATTCAGCATAGTTTTAAAACCAGAATTCTTTTCGTTACAGGGTCGGTTCTTATTCTTATAATGATGCTCATATCTATTACAATACTTTTTCAATGGAGAACTATACTTATAAAGAAAGAAATTCATAATGCTCAATCAGTGGCAAACGCTTTTGTTGTACCTGCACTGGATGCGATGATTTATGCTGAACAACGTGAGTTATTAAAGGGAGATCTTCTTGAAACATATATCGATAATTTTATGCAAAAGGTAACCGATATAAAGTATATACAAATATTTGATGAGAACTTTAATATCATTGCCGAAAAAGATGCAGTATTCAGCAACGATAACAACTCTCTTAATAAAGCTGATAACATAAGATTAGATAATATTCAGACTAACATTTATAAATCAACAAAACATGGCTGGGTACTGGAAACTTATACTCATCTTGTTATCGGAGATAAAAGATGGGGTACAACAAAAATAGGCTTTGATGCCAAACCGGTAAGAAATGAAATTAAAGAAATCTTTTTTGCGCTTTTAGGACTGACTGTAATAATTTCTTTAGTTACACTTTCAGTGCTCTTCCTCTTAGTAAATAAAATAACATATTCACTTAATACTCTTGTTAATCAAATTGATAAGATAGATTTTAATACTAACGAAGGAATAAATCTGACAGCAAGTAAAGATGAGATAGGATTTATGTTTGAAAGGTTTAATGATCTTCTCAAAAGATTACACAGATCAAAAGACCAATTATCTATTGCTCAAAAACAAGTTTATCAATCAGAAAAACTTGCATCAATCGGAAGACTTGCTTCGGGTATTGCCCACGAGATAAATAATCCTCTCAACGGCATTAAGAGTTGCATTTACGCTATTCAAAAAAATCCGACTAATAATGAGCAGATTAACGAATATCTGCTGTTAATAAACGAAGGTGTAACATACATCGACAATGTTATAAAAAAATTACTGGGTTTTGTACGGCAGCAGCCTCATAAAATAAATTTTCAGAATTTAAATGAGCTTATCTTAAATGTTTACAGGCTGCTGGAATATAAATTAAAACAAAAAAATGCAGATGTTCAATTACAATTATCCGAAGATATCCCGCTTATTAAAGCTGATGCTCAATTAATCCAGGAAGTTATTATGAATTTGTTAATTAATTCTTACGATGCTATTCTGCAAAACGGCAGAATTATCATCAGCACAGGATTTTATACTAATGATACTGTATTTTTTTCTATTACTGATAACGGACCTGGGATAGCCAAAACCGAAATCGAAAAACTATTTGATCCGTTTTATACAACCAAAGATCCCGGTAAAGGAACCGGACTCGGATTGTGGGTAAGTTTAAACATAATTGAAAATCACAATGGAAAGATCCTTGTAAAATCCACTCCGAATACTGAAACTGTTTTTACTGTTATTCTCCCAATTGAGGTATTTAATGAAAATATTATTAGCTGAAGACGAAAAGATTACACGAAAAAGTTTGACTGATATTTTAACTGCCGAAAAATATGAAGTAGTAAGTTTTGGAAATGGAAGTCAGGCTTATGAATCATTAAAGAAAAATGATTTTGATGTAATCATAACAGATATAAGACTGCCCGGAATGAATGGTATTGATATTTTAAAAAATGCAAAGGAATTAAATCCAAAAATAATTGTAATAATAATAACTGCGTATGCAAGTGTTGAAACTGCAATTGAAGCATTAAAGTTCGGAGCTTATGATTATTTGATAAAACCATTTTCACCGGAGCAATTACTTAGTGCATTAAAACATATCGAACAACTTAAACTTGTATTGTCCGAGAATGAAAAGTTAAAAAACCGGATCGCTTTATTAGAAGATAAAGCAATAATTGGTTCATCTGAAAAAGTTAAATCTTTTATGGACACAATTAAAACTATTGCACCGCAGGATTACACAGTTTTAATCCGCGGTGAAAGCGGGACGGGAAAAGAATTATGCGCCCGAACAATCCATAATTTTTCTGCAAGAAGAAACAAGAATTTTATTGCAATCAATTGTGCAGTTATACCTGAAACTCTTATTGAAAGTGAATTGTTCGGACATGAAAAAGGAGCATTTACAGGAGCTATAAAAAAGCATATCGGCTATTTTGAAAAAGCAAATGAAGGAACATTGTTTATTGATGATATTGATGATCTGCCTTACAATATGCAGGTAAAATTACTAAGAGTGCTTCAGGAAAAAGAAATATCAAGAGTCGGCAGCACTGAAAGCATTCCGATTGATGTCCGGATAATTTGTGCTTCTAAAGTTGATTTGAAACAAAAGGTTGAAGAAAAGCAATTTAGAGAAGATCTCTATTACCGGCTTAATATAATACCAATCTTACTTCCGACTTTACGTGAAAGAAAGGAAGATATACCTGAGCTGTTGATACATTTTTTAAAAAAGCACGGCGGTGAAGATAAGATACAATTTTTAACCAATGATATATATTTAACTTTACAGAAATATAATTGGCCCGGCAATATAAGAGAGCTTGAAAATATTACTGAAAGAATCATCGCTCTTTCTCCTGATAATTTTATTAATCAGGCGGTATTTGAGCCATTGATAAATAGTTCGCATAACACAGAACAAGATAAAAATGCATTTAAGCATTATGAAAATTATGATCAATATATTTCTAATAAGGAGAAAGAAATAATTAATTGGGCGCTGGAAAGAGCAGCTAATAATGTTACTGCTGCAGCAAAAATTTTAAGAATTCCCCGTACAACACTCAGAAGTAAAATGGAAAAGTTATTAATGACAAATTCAGATGAACTTTAAGAAACATGTAAAAGTGAAGTATTATTAAAACTGATATATCCAGTTCTTATTAACATCATCAATATCTGATTTTTCTTCAATTATCTTAATACACTTATTATCCTGAATAATAACAGCCGTCAGTTTATTATTACCATAAGCCGTTGTATCAATATACATTGTATTACTTGCTAAATCGTGGTGCAATTCTTTTTTGTGTGTATGACCTACAATCTGAAGTTTTCCGATATTAAGAAGATTTCCCCTGGTCCATAAAATACTATCCTGATTATCTAAATCCTTCTTTAAAAGTTCGGTCAGCTCCTTCTCATCTTTAATACCATCGGGAATATATGTTTTGTATTTTGCAGATATACCGGCGTGTGAAATAAAGCAGTCGTCCAGATTATAAAACAAAGGCAGACTACTGATAAAATCAAGGTGTTCGTCCATAATATCTGTTCTTTCTCTGTAGGATATCAGAGTTGTTTCGGCTCCGTTGTAACTCCAGGATCTTGCCATCAGACTGAAAGGATCACGCATATTACAATAGAACATATAATCGTGATTACCAAGAGCACAGAATATTTTTTCAGCAATAATAAAATCAATAACCTGTGCGCTTAAATTTCCCCTGTCAACAAGATCGCCGACACAATAAATAGTAATATCAGGATACTGTACCCTGATTTTCTGAACAAGAGCTTTTAGAGTATTATAACATCCGTGAACATCACCAATTACAGCAACCATTATAATCTAAATATTAAAAGTTTCATTAGCATATTTAGTCAACTCATCCCTAAACTTTGGATGAGCAATTGAAATAAGTGCATTAGCCCTTTCCTGAATAGTTTTTCCCCAAAGATTTACTGCACCAAATTCAGTTACAACATAATCAACATCTCCTCTTGAAGTAACTACACCTGCACCGGGCTTTAATGTAGATACAATTTTTGAGATAGTATCATTTTTAGCTGTTGAAGGTAAAGCAATAATCGGTTTACCGCCTTCTGATTTAGAAGCTCCTCTGATAAAATCAACCTGCCCGCCAATACCTGAGTAGAACTTTGTGCCAATTGAATCAGAACAAACTTGTCCGGTCAAATCAACTTCAAGTGCAGAATTAATTGCAACCATCTTATGGTTTTTAGATATGATAAACGGATCGTTAACATACTCCTGAGGATGAAATTCTATGATAGGATTATTATCAATAAAGTCATAAACTTTTTTGGTTCCAAGAACAAAGCCTGCTATAATTTTCCCGGGATGCAAGGTTTTCTTTTCGCCATTTATTACTCCGGCTTCAACTAAGTCAATAATTCCATCAGAAAACATCTCGGTATGAATACCAAGATCCTTTTTATCATGCAGATACTTCATTACAGAATCCGGAATTGCACCAATACCCATTTGTAAAGTTGAACCGTCTTCAATTAAATCAGCAACATTTCTTCCGATTTTATCAAATACTGCAAGCTGTTCAGGAGTTGCATCAGGATCTACTTGTGGAAGCTCTTTAAGTTCTTCATCATGTTCAACAATATAATTGATTTTATTAATATGAATAAAACAATCACCTAAAGTTCTTGGCTGATGCTTATTTACCTGCGCAATAATAATTTTAGATTTTTCAGCAGGTGTTTTTATAGTGCCGACATCTACTCCATAACTGCAAAATCCATGTTCATCAGGCGGAGAAACATTAAGAAGTGCAACATCAGTTTTTATTCTGCCAAGTTTAAATAACAAAGGCACTTCAGAAAGAAATATAGGAATAAATTCAGATCGTCCTTCGTTTACAGCTTTTCTCGAATTTGCTCCGATAAAAAATGCTTTATGTTTAAAATGTTTTTCCATTCCCGGCTGCACATAAGGGAGATCGCCAACAATCAGAATATGATATATAGTAACATTGTCAAGTTCATCTTTTCTTCTTACTAAGGCTCTGATCAATTCATTTGGGGCAGCACAGCCTGGCTGTACAACAACTTTATCACCGGATTTAATGTGCTTAACTGCTTCATCAGAACTTACAAGTTTTTGACTATATATTCTCAGAAGGTTAGTAGGGATTGGATTCTTAAGTTTTATTTCTTCGGTTGATGTCATTTGCTTTCTCTTTAATATTCATTTCTAAAATTATTTTAACTAATTACTTGAAAACACATGTAATCTTCGATATTCAACATTAAACGTATGTGCGATTGCTTCATTACAACAATAACCATTATATGTACATACTCCTTTCGATAATCCGGGATCACCGATCAAAGCATTTGATAGTCCGTTTTCAGCAATACTCTGAATATAACCCAATGAGGAATTATTTAAGCCATAACTTGCTGTTCTTGCAACTATAGCCGGCATATTTGGAACGCAATAATGAATAACACCATGCATCTGGTAAATCGGGTCTGATTGTGTTGTTATTCTGCTGGTTTCTATACACCCACCCTGATCGATGGAAACATCAACGATAACACTTCCCTTTTTCATTTGCTTAACCATTTCTTCGGTAACAAGATTAGGAGCTTTCTCACCCTTTATTAAAACTGCTCCGATTAAAACATCAGCAAACTTAACCCCGCGTGAAATTGTATATGGGTTTGCCATAACAGTTGTAACTTTTTTTCTGAAGTTCAAATCAATGTTTCTTAACCTGTTAAGATTCTTATCAATCACAATAACCTGTGCACCTCTTCCAACGGCTGCACTTGCGGCTGTAACACCAACTACACCCGCTCCAAGAATAACTACTGCAGCAGGAGCAACACCAGTAATACCGCCTAATAAAATTCCGCGACCACCCGGAACAAAGCTCTCTAAATATCTTTCAGCTTCCTGAATAGCTAATTGACCTGCAATTTCACTCATTGAATGCAAAACAGGTAATCTTTCATCTTCTTCAATCAGTTCATAGCCGATAGCAGTGATTTTTTTCTTTAAAAGATTATCAATAATATTTTTTTTACCAATTGCCAGATGAAGAAATGAAAAAAGGATTTGATTATCCACTAACATTTCAGATTCTGCTTCAGAAAGCGGTGCAACTTTAACAACAACTTCGGAACGTGCAAAAGCTTCTTCAGCACTATAAACAATTTGAGCACCGGTTGCCCGGTATTCTTCATCACTAAAATGACTGCCTAAACCAGCACCACTTTGAATAAAGACAGTGTGACCTGCTCTTACTAAAGCATCTACTCCGGCAGGAGATAATGCAACTCTTTTTTCTTCATAAAGAGTTTCTTTTGGTATTCCAAATCTCATCTAGTTTTCTCTTTTTTTTATTTCAAAAATACCAACAGCTTACAAGATTAGCAATCAATTACAATTGATTTAAACGGGTGTTAACGGGGGTTTGCCCGATAAAACAGCAGCAACATTCTTAGCTGCAAGCAGCGACATTTTATTTCTCGCTTCGAGTGTTGCACTGCCGGTATGCGGAAGTAATACTGCATTTTTTAGTTTATAGAATTCGTTATTTAACTTTGGTTCATTCTGATAAACATCAAATCCTGCCGCAAAGATTTCTTTTCTCTTTAACTTTTTAATCAGGCATTCTTCATCCAGCATTTCTCCACGGGCAGTATTTACTAAAATAGCAGATGATTTTAATAATTTAAGTTTTTCTTCGTTTAACAGATTTTTTGTTTTAGAATTCAGTGGTAAATGGAGAGAAATAATATCAGATTTTTTTAAGATTTGATTTAATGATAATTTCTTTGCGTCTAATTGTTCTTCAAGATATTTGTTTTTGTTGTTTGAGTAATACAGAATATTACATCCAAATGAATGTGCTCTTTTTGCAGTTTCAGTTCCGATCCTGCCTGCACCTAAGATTCCAAAATATTTATTTCGTAATTCAATGCCTAAAAAAAGTTTTGGTTTCCAGCCGACAAATTTTTTATCTCTTACAAATTTTTCAGATTCCGGAATTCTTCTAGCACAAGTAAGAACCAAAGCGATAGCCAAATCAGCAGTTGAATCCGTTAAAACATCAGGTGTGTTTGTTACAATAATTCCTTTACTTTTTGCATAAGCGATGTCAATATTATTAAAACCTACTGCATAGTTTGCAATCACCCTGCATTTCTTCATTGAGTCAATAACTTCTTTATCAATCTTATCCGTTAATAAAGAAATCACCCCATCACAGTCTTTAACACATTTAATTAATTCTTTGCGTGTAATTGGCTGGTCTTTTTTATAAACAGAAACTTCAAATCCTTTTTTCTTTAATAAATTAATTCCTGAATCCGGAATTTGCCGGGTAATAAAAATTTTCATTTATCAGCCAAATAACATCTTAACAATAAACAAAGCACCCAATGCTCCGGCGACATCAGCTAATAAACCTGCTGGTAATGCGTGTCTTGTATTTTTAACATTTACAGCTCCAAAATAAACTGCAAGAACATAAAAGGTAGTTTCTGAGCTTCCAAAAAAAGTTGAAACTAAAATCCCAATAAATGAATCAGGACCGTGAACAGACATCGTTTCTGCCATTACACCAAGAGAACCACTGCCTGATAATGGACGCATAAGTGCCATTGGTAAAGCTTCTGCAGGCATTCCTATCGGATCAGTGAATATTCTTAAAACTGGAATCAGCCAGTTATCCATTGCTCCGCCTGCTCTGAAAATTGCAATTGCAACTAACATTGCAACTAAATATGGAATAATTCTGATTGCTATATTAAAT
>JAVEUY010000316.1:0-3858 GCA_034005315.1 Ignavibacteriaceae bacterium
CTCTTCCGATCTCTAAAAGTTTTTTACGAATGGAATCTTTGTCAATAAAGCAATTCAATTTTATAGATTCAACGCACATTTTGATTTTTCTTGAATTTATTAAATAATTCAAAAAATACTTGCATATCTTAGAATCTATTCTTATGTTTAATTGTATCCTTATTCAATATTATTATTATTATTAGTGGGGATACAATATTATTGAAAGACGAAGATGGACATAATTAAAAAATTACAACAAATTGGTTTTTCCAAAAGAGAGGCAGAAGTATATGCTGCTCTTCTTCAAAAAAGGGAATTCACTGCCCCGGAACTTGCAAAAATAACTACAGTTACACGAACAAAAATCTACGAGATATTGCAAAACCTGATACACAAAGGAATGTGTAATGAAAATAATAAGAATGGTCAAAAATTATATCGTGCTGTAAAACCCAATATCGTTCTTCGGAATGTAATCTCAAATATTGAACTAGAGATTGAGCAGCAGAAAAAAGCAGCTAGTGAGCGGCAAAAGATTACTACAATAGAAATAGAGAAAAAGATTGCTGCTGAGAAAAAGAAAGTAGCCGATATTGAACAAAGAAAAATAACTGCTGTTGAACAAAAGAAAATGGTTGCTTTGTCATTAGAACAGGAGTTAACTTCATTGTATAAAGATAAGCAGCATAGTCTTGATCCTTTAGATTATATCGAAGTGATAACCGACCGTGCACAAATAAGAGAAAGATGGTTAGATGTATTAGCAAATACAAAAGAGGAATTGGTTATGTTTACCAAGCCTCCTTATTCAATTTCATTTGAAGAAAATCTTGGTTATGAATCTGAACTTATAAAAACGAAAAAAGTAATCTTCAAATCAATTTATGAGTATAAGCATATTAATACTTATGATGAGAAAAAAAATTTTATCAGTATTTTATCAAAATATGAAAATATTGGTGAAGAGATAAGACTGATTCCGGAATTACCAATGAAACTTGCTATAAGTGACTTTACTACTACAATTTTGTCTTTAAATGATAGGGTTTCGTTAAAAGAAAGCGTTACAACAATTATTGTTAATCACCCTAGTTTTGCAACTTTCGCAAGGAATTCATTTCTAAGCTATTGGATGAAAGGTAAATCATTGAAAGAATACATAAATGAATTGGAGTAATATATTTTTTGTGAGTAAGGAAATATAAAAAAAACTAATAATAATTTCATTACTAAGTGAATAGTTAACCTGAAATGTTAAACAAAATTAATAAAATTATTTTTAATCTTATTTAAAGGAGAAACTTATGAAGAATTTATTAACATATTTATCTTTTTTTTGTTTCATAAATTTATTTTTAAATGGAACAATTAGTCAAGCACAGGATGTTACAGAGTCCTGGGTAGCGCGTTATAATGGTCCAGGAAATTCTGCTGATTATGGGAGAGATATTGCTGTTGATGCTTCAGGCAATGTTTATGTAACCGGAAGGAACATAAGTGGTGGGGTAACCAGAAATGATATTGTTACTATAAAGTATAACACTGATGGTGATGAAGTATGGCAAGCGGTTTACGATGGGCCGGGTAACGCTGCTGATGATCCGACTGCAATTGCAATAGACGAAGATGGTAATGTTTATGTAACCGGGTATTGCATTGTTACACTAGATACGGTAGTTACAGTAACTTTAAAATATAACAATGACGGAGTTGAACAGTGGGCAACCGTTTATCCCGGGCCTAAGTTTTATACTGTTGCAGAAGATATAACAGTTGATAATAACGGTAACGTATATATCACTGGATATGAATTTCCTAAAAATAGTAATAACAAGGATTGTTTTACAATTAAATATAATAGCTTTGGAGAAGAGGAGTGGGTTGTAAGTTACAATAGTGCTTCAAATCATGATGATAACGGTGAAGCCATTGCTGTTGATGATTCTGGAAATGTATATGTGACAGGGGAAAGTACGTTAACAGGCGTTGGTTTTCGATATATGACCACAAAATATAACTCATCTGGAGAAGAACAATGGGTTAATTTTTATAATAATATTGGAGAAGGAAATCACGAACCAGCAGATATTGCAGTTGATGCAATGGGCAATGTATATATTACCGGAAGAAGCCACAGTTCTGGAGCGTGGGGTGAGGGTTTCGATTATGCTACAATTAAATATAGTTCAGAAGGTAATCAAGAATGGGTTGCACGTTATAATGGGATAGGAAATAATTGGGATGAAGCTACTGCCCTGGCTTTGGATGCATCAGGCAATATCTATGTTACTGGTAAAAGTAAAGATTTAAACGGTAAACATGACTATGTTACCATAAAATATAATAATAGTGGGGTAGAACAATGGATTGCACGTTACAACGGACCTGCAAATACTGATGATCAAGCGAATGCCATTGTTGTTGATGATTTTGGTAATGTATATGTAACAGGCTCTAGTATGGGCATAGGTACTAGTTTTGATTATGCCACTGTTAAATATAATTCTGCGGGTGAGGAACAATGGGTTATGCGCTATAATAAAGCCAATGGGGCTGATGAAGCTGTTGCTATTGATCTGGATAGTCAGGGTAATGTTTATATAACTGGTTATAGTTGTAGTGGATTTCCTATCACTACAGCTGATTTTGCAACAATAAAATATCTTGATTCTATTGTACCTGTAGAACTGACTTCTTTTTCAGGGATAGTAATGGAAAACAATGTAATTCTTAATTGGGCTACTTCAACAGAGTTGAATAATAAAGGGTTTGAAGTTCAGAAGATCAATACATTTAATTCTGATGAGATTTGGGAAACTGTAGGATTTGTACCAGGTTCTGGTACTACTGCTGAAACAAATACTTATTCTTTCATTGATAAGTTTGACAATCAATTATTGAAAGGAACGGTTAGTTATCGTTTGAAACAAATTGATTTCAATGGCTCATATGAATATTCTAAAATAATTAAAGTTGAAGTTGACTTTACACCGAAAGAATACAAATTACATCAAAATTATCCAAACCCTTTTAATCCTAGTACAACTATAAAATATGCGCTGCCGTTTGAAAGCCATGTAAGATTGTCTGTTTATAATACACTTGGTGAATTAATAGAAGTTTTAGAAGACGCTGTAAAAGAAGCCGGTTATTATGACATTAATTGGAATGCGAGTTATTATTCATCTGGTATTTATATATATACTCTGGAAGCTAGTGCAACCGGTTTAGGTACTAATAATAAATTAGTAAAAAAAATGTTGTTACAAAAATGATATATTTAAGTATATAATAATAAATAGCTTTAATCAACATATTTAAAAAATTACATGAGGTGTTTTATGCAACGTTTCTTAATATCATTTTTAATTTTGTTCTTCGTATCTCTTGTAGGAATTCATAGTTCCCTTATTGCACAGGGTATAGAAGAAGAATGGGTTGCCCGTTATCATTTTGATGGGACTGATGAAGCGACTGCAATAGTCGTAGATAATTCAGGTAATGTATATGTTACCGGAAATAGTCATCGAGTAGTAGATGAAGTACTGATATCTGAATATACAACAATAAAATACAATACATCCGGTACTCAGGAATGGGTTGCACGCTATAGTGGTACAACACCACGTAATAGTTTTGCTACAGCAATTGCACTTGATAATTCAGGCAATGTGTATGTAACAGGAAGAAGCACAGGAACCGGTACTGGTCTTGATTATGCTACTGTAAAATACACTTCATCCGGCAACGAAGAATGGGTTGCCCGTTATCATTTTGATGGGACTGATGAAGCGACTGCAATAGTCGTAGATAATTCAGGTAATGTATATGTTACCGGAAATAGTCATCGAGTAGTAGATGAAGTACTGATATCTG
>JAVEUY010000317.1:0-3857 GCA_034005315.1 Ignavibacteriaceae bacterium
TAACGATGCTGATTGTGACCCTGATATGTTGGGAACACTTCAATGGGCGATTAATAAATCAAATGATGACAATGCAGAATCCGTTATCGAGTTTAATATTCCTGGTAATGGACCGCATGAGATTGTGCTAAATAATTATCTGCCTCAGATTATTGGAACAACAGTAATTGATGGTAGATCGCAATCAGGTTATACTTTTGGCAACCCACAGATTATTGTTAATGCACAGAATAAGCAAAACTCTGCTTTTAACGCATATAAAACCAATGTTACAATCAAAGGTTTAAAGATAACTTCATTTGCACAAAATGGAATTTTACTACAAGATTGTTCTAACTCCGTAGTTGCAGAAAACATCATTTCCAATTATTCGATTAGCACAACAAAAACACCTTATATCGGATTGTTCATTAATGGATGTCAAAACGTTGAAGTATATGGCAATGAGATTGAAGTTGTTCTTGACGAAAGTGTTCAACAAGTAACAAAATCTTATGGGGTTTATTTATCTAAATCTTATAATTGTACAATAGGTGGAACGGGAACAAATATGGCAAACACCATTAAAAACTGCCGAACTTATGGCGTTTTCCTAAATAGCACTCAACAAACAAAAATTTCAGGAAATGTAATCTTTGGATGTGAAAGAGCAATTTATTTAAATTATTCAAACGATAATATTCAACCACCAGTCATCTCCTCATATACCAGCGGAATTCTCTCCGGAACAGCTTTACCAAATAGTACCGTTGAAGTTTTTGGAAGCACTGGGGCAGAGAATGCGAATGAGTATTTGGTAAGCGTGGTTGCAGATGAGCACGGAGAGTGGAATATTTCTATAAATATAAGTTTCGATTCTATAGTTGCAACACAGTATAATTTATTAGCAAGTAGTTCTGCATTTAGTAATATTTTTTCAATTAAAGTTGATAATCTACCATATAATTGGAACGCATTCAAGAGTAATATCGGATTTCTTGAAAACAAAGGACAATTTTACGATCAGAACAATGCAAGTAATCTAGATGCAAAGTTTATGTATCAATTACATGGAATAAATAACAATGGGATAAACATTGTTTTAAAAACTGCAGGTTTTAGTTATGACACATACTCATATAACGTAGACTCTTTAACTAACTCCGTTAATTTTTCCGTCCCTGATATTCAAAATATTGGAGAAAACTCTCAAAGAGTTTTTTATGATTATCATCGCGTAGATGTTGAGTTTCTAAATTCTAATGAAACGGTAAATGTAATAACAGAAGGAAAATCGCCAGAGTATTATAACTATTATAATCATGTTACCCCAGAAAATGGATCTATTGATGTTTATCATTACAAAAAGGTTTTTTACAAAGATTTATACAGCAATATTGACATAGAGTATATTGCTTGTCAAGATAGTAGCAAACCATTTAAATATAATTTGATAGTTAAGCCGGGTGGATTTGGTGATGTAATAAAATTGAAATACAATGGAGCATATAGCACTCAACTTGTTGATGGCTGCATACATATTGAAGTATCTGACGGTGTATTTATTGAAAGTATTCCAACTAGCTATATTTTAGAAGATAGTAGTGTAATTAATGTGAGCTATTATCAAATTGATAATAATACTTATGGATTTATAATTCCGCCTTACGATAATACAAAAACTTTAATTATTGATCCTATAATAAGGGATTGGGGCTTATATTATGGAGGTTTGAATTCTGAAATCGCATATGATTCAAGAATTGACAATCTTGGCAATCTGAATGTTTGTGGTTATTCGTCTTCAAATTCAATGATTGCTACAGCTGGCACATATCAGACCTCAATTATTGGAAATTTTTCTGCTTTTTTATCAAGAATTGATATTAATGGCAACTTAATTTGGAGCAGCTATTACGGATATAATAGTGAAGCCTATAGTTGTGCTGTTAATCAGAATGATGATGTATATATTGTTGGATGGACAAATAACTTTGGAACAATTAATTTGCCTAATACTAACCAGTCTGCTTTTGGAGGTGGAATGACAGATGGGTTCATTGCAAAATTTGATCTTAACGGGCATATCCTTTGGCACACCTATTATGGTGGATCAGAATGGGATATTCTTTATGATTGTTCTGTAATCAATAACACTGTGCTGTATGTTTGTGGATACGGTCAGTCATCAAACAATATAAGTACTTCTGGGACTTACCAAACTTTGCCAAACGGAGCTATAAATGGGTATTTGGCGCAGTTTGCTGAGACTGGCGTTAGAAATTGGAGTACTTACTTTGGTGGCGAAAATACTACTTTTGTTTGTGGTTGTACAACTGATAGTAATAATGATTTAATTATATGTGGACGGACTAATTCGGCAACCAATATTGCAACACCAGGGTCTTTATTTGACCAGATTAGTGGTGATGATGACGGTTTTTTGGCCAAATTTGATAATACTGGTACTATTATTTGGGGCACATACTTTGGTGGAAGTAATTTTGATTTAATACGGTCGGTATGTACACATCAAAATGAAATCTATTTTACAGGATTAACAAATTCGACTGATTTGCCTGTAACTTTTGGAGCTGTTCAACCAATTAACTTTGGACAATTTGACAGTTTTATTTCCAGATTCGATACAAATGGCCTAATGGTATGGAACACGTACTACGGTGGATCAAATGATGAAGATGCTCGTCAAATTATTTACAACCATAATTCAAATACTGTATATGTAAGTGGATACACGAATTCGTCAAATTTTTATATATTCGATGCCTACCAGCCATTTTATGGTGGTAATACTGATGCATTTTTAGTTAGTTTAAATAATCTTGGTGGATTAGATCAGTCAACCTATTATGGAAGTATTGGTAATGACAGAGCCTTTACCGTTTGTGATGCCCCAAATGGAGATATTTATGTTGGTGGAGAAACAGAATCCAGCTTTAGCATTTCCACATTAAATTCATTTCATGGTGGGCAATCAGATGCTTTTATTGTTAAATTTAATGCGAATAACTGCCTACTAATATCGCCTCCTGTTCCTGTTATAACAACCTGTAGTGGGGGGCACGTTGAATTAAGTGTCACCGCTTCTAATGCTATAGATCCTATTAATTACTATTGGGATAATAACACATCATTATCATGTTATACTTGCCAAAATCCAATTGCAACCCCTATTGCAAATACTGGTTATTCAGTTACTATAATTGATGCCAATGGATGCTCTGTGACAAACACTGTTTGGGTTAATATTTATCCAACCGAGTACCCTATCCCCACCAACACCGGTCCCTATTGCATAGGAGAAGACATCGAACTTTCAGTTTCCAATCCTGACCCAAATTACCAATACTCATGGTCAGCTGATGCTTGGAATTTTAATTCATCATATTTTGATTTAGAGTTTTACGAAGCCATACGGCCTAACGCACAAAATAATATTTGCTGTAATATTAATCCATACACAATGACGAATTTTTCTGGCGACTATACGGTTACGGCCACTGATCAGCACGGCTGCACCGCTTCAGCAACTACACATGTTGAAGTTGTTCCCGACCAAAGTTGTTTATATGCAGAATCCAACAGTCCGATCTGTGCAGGCGAAGAATTGAGAATTGAACTAAGTTCATTATCTAATCCTTTTTATAGTTTTTGCGGTATCGAAGACTCTGAAATCATAATTGAAGGTCCGTCAGGAATATATGATTTTGATTTGATTGGTCAGGCTATTTATATTTATGATCTGGATGTCGATGATACCGGTACTTTCACAATTACCATAAACTCTCCAAACAATTGTTCATCAATTGTAAGATATGTGGACGTCTCATTATTCCCTCAAGCATGGGTAAGTCTAG
>JAVEUY010000318.1:0-3850 GCA_034005315.1 Ignavibacteriaceae bacterium
ATCAAAATTTTCCGGTTGGAGTTTTATAAACAATTCAATATTTAAAGAATTCCGGTTTAAAGATTTTATTGAAGCTTTAGCTTTTGTAAATACTGTTGGTCTTGAATCTGAAAAGATGGATCATCATCCTGATATTTTAATGTTTGGATGGAACAAAGTAAAAATTACAATTTCAACACACAGTGCCGGCGGGGTAACAGAAAAAGATTTTGAACTTGCACGAAAAATAGAGGAGAGATTAAAATGAATTCGAGATTAGATGAGCTCTTAGATAAATATGACGAAAATCCGATGGATGCAGATATCATCTTCAAAATAGTAAAAGAATATTTACTGCAAAATATGGATGATGAAGCTGAAGAATTTTTGAAAGATCTTTTAAAGAAAGATCCAAAATATGTGCAGGCTTATATAACCTATGGTAATCTTAAAGAAAATAACAATGAGATAGAAGATGCCGAGTATTATTACCGTACCGGATTAAAAATTGCCAAAGAGTTAAATGATACAAAAGCAGTAAGAGTTTTGGAGGATTATCTTGATGAACTTGAATAAGGATGATGTATTAAGAATTTTTAAAGGTACCGAAGCACTGCTCGAAGGGCATTTTCTGCTTACTTCCGGAAGACACAGCAGTCAGTATTTTCAATGTGCTAAAGTTTTGCAGTATCCCGAATATACTTCTCAGATTTGTTCTTTGATTGCTGAACATTTTAAAAGTTATGAAATAGATACTGTTGTTGCACCTGCAATGGGAGGAATAATAGTTGGTTATGAAGTTGCTAAACTGCTTAACAAAAGATCAATCTTTACTGAAAGAGAAAATAAGATGATGACGCTGCGCCGCGGTTTCACTCTTTCAAAAGGAGAAAAGGTTCTTGTTTGTGAAGATGTTGTAACAACAGGAGGTTCAGTTTTTGAGGTTATAGATATCGTAAAACAGTTTGGTGCTGAAGTAGTTGGAATCGGAAGTATAGTTGATCGAAGCAACGGCAAAGTAAACTTCGGTTATGATTTTTTTCCTGCTCTAAGTCTTGAGGTTGTTTCGTATCTTCCTGAGGAATGTGAAATATGTAAAGAAGGAAAGTTGAAATTAGTTAAACCGGGTTCGCGGCAAGTTTTTTAATCTTAGTCATTTATTAATTAAGATTGTTTTAAATACAAGACCGGGCTTATATAGCTGCTCAGATTTTCAATTTAAAAGAAATTATTATTATGAAAAATTTATTATTTGCACTTCTGTTATTTACAAACATTTCATTTTCCCGGATTGATTTCGATCAGTATTTTGAAAACAAATCATTAAGATTCGATTACTTCCATACCGGCAATTCAACAGAAGATTCTTATTCATTTGATGAATTGATTGAAGAGCCATTCTGGGGCGGTTCAAAAATAAATCTGATTGATAAGTTTGATTATGGAAAATATAAATTTATTGTTAAGGATTATCAAACAGGACAAATGATTTACTCCCGTACTTATTCAACCTTATTCAGTGAATGGCAGACAACTGATGAAGCCAAACAAACTGTCAGAACTTTTAATGAGACGATAGTATTTCCATATCCTAAAAACTCTGTTATAGTTGAATTTTATTCAAGAGACAGAAAGAATGAACTTCATAAAAAATTTGAATACACAGTTGATCCCAATAATTATTTTATCAAAACAGAAAGAACATTAATTTTTAAAAGTTTTGAGGTTTATCATAGTTCACCATCAGATAAAGCAGTTGATATAGTGATAATTCCTGAAGGATATACTTCAGATGAAATGGATAAATTCAGAAAAGACTGTGAAAAGCTTGCTGGTTATTTATTTAATGCTTCGCCATATAAAGAAAATAAAGATAAATTTAACATTTGGGGAATCGAAGCACCATCCAAAGAATCTGGTACTGATATACCCGCAGAAAATATTTGGAAGAACACAGTTGTAAACTCGCAGTTTTATATGTTTGATCTTGATCGTTATCTGATGACAAGAGATAATAAAACCATTAGAAACATTGCTTCAAATGCACCTTATGATCAGATATATATTATAGTTAATACTGAGATTTACGGCGGCGGTTCGATATACAACCACTATTCAGTCTGTATAAGTGATAATAAATTTACTGAGTATGTTTTTACTCACGAATTCGGACATGGATTTGCCGGACTTGGAGATGAATATTATACATCTGATGTTGCATACAATGAATTTTACCGGACCGATATTGAGCCTCTTGATCCAAACCTTACAACACTTGTAAACTTTGAATCAAAATGGAAAGATATGATGGATAAAGATACTCCTGTACCAACACCTCAGATTAAAAAATATCAGGATGATGTTGGGGTATATGAAGGAGGCGGATATGCCGCTGAAAAAATTTACCGTCCGATGCAGGATTGTTCAATGAAATCAATTTCGGTAAATAATTTTTGTCCGGTTTGCAGAAGAGCAATCGAACGAATGATAAACTTTTATAGTGAATAATAAGGATAAGTGTTGGATCAAAAAAAATTACATAAAACAGTTGAAACTATAGCATCTCAAAAATTTTCATCAGATGAAGAGATGCTGAAAAAAGCTATTAATGAAATTATTCAGGACCCTTCAATCGGGTTTATCGGAGGCAGAATTTGGAAACTATATCCTGAAATTGAAGGATACAAAATTCTCTATCAAACCGGCAAAATAGACAGGATCGAAAAGGGTTTCATTATTTTGGCATTAGAGTATCCTGTTTTTGAACAGCTTGCTCAATCAAGAACTATTCTTGGACATGAGACAATCGAAGAATTAAGAAAAAAAGGGATCTTCAAATATTCTGCTTCGGGAGTAGGGTATAAAGTTAAAATACAAGGAAAACCTTTCTATGAATATATAATTGCTTTTAACTCTAAAAATATTGATGAAGAACTTAAAATAAATCTAAGCATTATTTCCACAGCACTTACTTCTCAAATCAAACAACGAAGGATTTCTCATAGTGCTGATCAGTTGAAAGCAGATATTGACAAAGCACGACAACTTCAGAAAAGTATATTACCAGAGCACGAGTTTAAGTTTCATCATTTTGAGATATATGGAATTACTGATCCAGCAGAAATAGTTGGTGGTGATTTTTTTGATTACCTGGATATCGGCGAGAATAATGATAAGGTTGGTGTTGCTATCGGAGATGCAGCAAGCAAAGGAATTGCAGCCGCTGCAGAAGCGATGTATGTTTCCGGTGCTTTAAGAATGGCAACAACTTTTGATATAAATATTTCGCTTATCATGAAGCAGATGAATGAACTGGTTAATAAGATTTTTGAGGATGATAAGTTTACTTCTCTGTTTTACGGAGAGCTTACAACAAATAAGAATGGATTGTTTTTATATGCAAATGCCGGTCACAATCCGCCATTGTTTTATAAAAGTAAAATTAACAAGATTACATATCTTGAAACAACCGGACCTGTTTTGGGACCAGCGCCGCAATCCAAATACACAGTAGAAAATATTAATATTTATCCGGATGATATTCTTGTATTATATTCTGATGGTGTTACGGAAGCAGCTAACAGCAAGTCTTCGTTTTATGGTGAACAAAGACTGAGTACTATCATAAAAAGATTAAAAGATAAATCTTCCAAAGAAATTGCACTTGGAATACTGGAAGATGTTATTAAGTTTTCAAAAAACGGAACTTATAACGATGATAAAACAATAGTTGTTATAAAAAGGATTCATTAAAGATTTAATATTATGTTAACATCAATCAATCCATCAGATAATAAAGTTTTAAAACAATACAATGAAATGACAACGGAACAGTCTTCTGAAATCATTTCACTTGCACAACAGGCATTTT
>JAVEUY010000319.1:0-3832 GCA_034005315.1 Ignavibacteriaceae bacterium
TAGTTTATACATCAACAGATTTGGTTTATGCAGGTAATCGCGGATCAATGCTTAAAGAAGATGCAAAACTAATTCCTGTTTCCCTTTATGCAGAAACCAAGTTAATGGGCGAAGTAAAGATTCAACAAACTTTTAATAATTATATAATACTTAGAACTGCTTTGTTATTCGGAACCGGTCTGAATCATTCGGTAAATCATTTTCATAAAATGTTCTATGACTTGAAAGATAAAAAGGAAGTTAAATTATTTACTGATCAGTATAGAACTCCGTTATCATTAAAAGAAGCAGCAAGAATAATCAGCGAGATATTAAATAAGGATATAAAATCAGAAATAATAAACTTTGGCGGACCTGAAAGAGTATCGCGGTTTGAACTTGGAAAAAAATTATGTGAGCTTTACAATCTTGATGAAAGCTTATTAATTAAAATTACTATGGACGATGTTCCCGGATTACCAAAAGTTGAAGATGTTTCAATGAATACTGAAAAGCTCAAATCTTTTGGAATAGAGCAAAAGAGTTTAAACAAAATGATTTTGGAGATTTAACCAAGCAAGGTAAATTCCAGATATATCATTTTAAGTCTTTAGAATGCAAAAAATATTTAGGATTTTTTACTTTGCCAATATCATTTTTCTTGCTTGTCTATAACCAGGCGCTGTTAATTGATAGATATAAACACCGCTTGTTAATCCATCTGCCATAAAATTTACTTCATAACTTCCGGCTGGTTTGTATTCATCTAAAAGAGTTGCCACTTTATTACCCAGAATATCATACACTTTTAATGTAACTAACCCACCCCTCACCCCTCCCGTAAGGTGATTTTCCGTTTGCGGAATTGTGAATTTTATTTTTGTTGTTGGATTAAATGGATTTGGATAATTCTGATAAAGCGCGAATTCTGACACTAAGACATCTTCATTGACTGATGTTAAAGTATTAAATTCATAGCAGCCAATATCAAACGCGCTTCCTTGCGGACGAGCTATTCCATCTTTGTCAATTACCGTCGCCAGAAGATCACTACCGGCATCAATTGCAGGACTTGTCGGTTTTAAATGATAGTTACCAGTACCACCGGATGGATTGATTAAATATGTTGATGCGTTGTTCATTGTAATTTCAATATTATGATCTTCAGTTACTCCGCCTGAAAAAGAAAAATCTGTAGCGATATTATTTCGCACAATTACTCCTGATGAAGGCGTTCCGTTTTTATGATCAGTAACCATAATCCATGGGTCAGGTGACGGAGTTAAATCATTATCAACAACTGTATTATTAATTATCTTACAGTTAATAGCACCGTAGAACGATATTCCGTGCCAGTGGTTTGTAATTACTAAATTATTTTCAACAACCCAATTCTCAAACATTCCGTCAAATAAACCAATTCCCTGTAAGTTACTTTTGAATGGCTGATTTGGATCTTCATAATTAATAATCGTGTTACCGCGCAGCACAACATTTTTTACCACGCCTGTTCCAACACCTCCCGAACCGTATGACCAGGATTGAAATCCATCATCATGGTTGTCATCAACTTCAAAAGAATTCTTTATAATGTTGTATTCATAAATTACGTCATCAGCTAAGCCGCGGATTCCATCTCCTCGAAAATTTGCAATGAGATTTCCTGACACAATTGAATTTGCAGCACCGCATCCGATTCCATGATCAACCACAGTAATTGTATTATCAATAACTTTTAAGTTAGCTCCGTCCATTTCGATTCCGTTACCGGCACGAGCAAGCCAGGTTGATTTGCTCCAGCCTGTAATATCATCAGAATAATTAATTATACAACTCCTGACGGTAAGATAATTACCATCTAAAACAACAGCGTTCTTTCCGTCAGCACCGCTGGTATATCTGGGTTCAATATTTACTCCAAGCAATTCCCAGTAACTGCTGTTCTGGATTCTGACACTTGTAAAAACGGAAGTCGCTCCCGGAATTGCTCTTATGGTTACTGTTGAATTATTATTTTTCCCGGAGATTATCAGATTGCCATAACTGCCGCTTGGCAGACTAATAGTATCACCGCCTTGAACATTGTTTATTGCATTCTGAAGTTCAGTTAAATTGGATACTATTATTTCATGCGCAAACGCTGTATGGATATTAGTAAGAACTAAAATTCCTAAAAACAAAAACAGTAAAGATTTATTCATTTTTCCCTCCTACTTGATCAACAACATTGATTTTGTTTGATAATAATTTCCAATTTGCAATCTGTAAAAGTACACTCCGCTTGTAAGTCTGCCTGCATCAAAAACTATTTCATAAATACCCTTAGTTTTATATTCATCAACAAGTACTGCGACTTCGTTGCCGAGTATATCGTGAACTCTTAATGAAACAAACCCCACCTCGTTCCTCCCCTTTAATAAAGAGGAGGATGAAGGAAGGGTTGGAATTATGAATTTTATTTTTGTTGTTGGATTAAATGGATTTGGATAATTCTGATAAAGAATGAATTCTGACAATACAAGTTCTTCCTGAACTGATGTTAAAGTATTAAATTCATAACAGCCAATATCAAACGTGCTTCCTTGCGGACGTGAAACATTATCGAGATCTTCAAAGACTATCGGTAGAACCAGGTTAGTTCCCGCATTAACAGCTTGTGCATTTTGAAGTAAATGATAATCGCTGTTTGTGTTATCAACAAATATTTGATCTTCCGGATTTGCAATTGCTGAATGAAGATCATAACCAAGAGCCTGCCATTGAGTTAAAGTCATATTGGAGTTTCCGCCGTTATTACTGAATCGGTTTACTATAATGTTGTAATCACTTACTAATCCTGATAATGAAGCAGCATCAGCATTAATACTTCCTCTGTAGCTGTGATGATTTATAAGTATGTTATTATAAATTGTATTTCCGGTTGAACCATCAGCAACAAGAATATTCCACCTTCCATCAGCAGGCTGGATAATTGTGTTGTTATAAACTTTATTATTCTTCGATGCATCACCGCCGTCAATCCGGTACATCGAAATTCCGGTAGCGTGATTATTGTAAACCAGGTTGTTAAATATTTCTGAATTCTGAACTCCATCCATATTTATTGCAGAGCCGCCGCCATATCCGTTATCGTGAATAATATTTCCTTCAACAACAACATTGCTTATAATTCCATCGCCTCCCATTGAAATATCACCGTTCATATGAATTCCGCATCCGTTGTTATTAAACGAATGATTGTTTCTTATAGTTGCCCGGTCGCTGCTGTTGGATAGATAAATACCGTGCTCATCTTCGCTGAAAGAGCAGGAATTATTTTCAATTAATATATTATCTGTAAATCCTGTAAAAATTCCCCAGCGGTAATTGTTATAACAATTATTATTTCTGATAACAACAAAATCTGAAAGGACTATTCGTATCCCTGCTCTTGGCTGATCTTTAATTTCAAATCCGTCAATCACAATCCAGTCAGCATTTTCAATATTAATTCCATCAGGTGTTACGGAATTTCTTACATCAATTACAACATTGCTTTCAATTGCTTTAAAAACTATCCGTGAATTTTGATTTCCATTTTTTCTTATATCAAAGCCGTTATAGTTTCCAGCCAGAACTAAAACTGAATCACCGGCAGAAACCAGATTAGCAGCATATTGTAAAGTTGCAAAAGCTGTTTGAGGAGTTAAACCGTTATTGCTGTTGTTACCTGATTCTGAGATGTAATAAATGCTTTGTGAAAAACCTGATGTGCTGAACAAAAATAATATGATACTTACAAAAGACAAATTAATAATCTTCATCATTGTTCTCATTGTTAAAATAATTATCTGATATTCTCCGCAAATAAAAT
>JAVEUY010000320.1:0-3829 GCA_034005315.1 Ignavibacteriaceae bacterium
AATAATGAAAAGATTATTGTTATTTATGTCGCTTTCACTACCTGCGATTTCGATACTTAACACATCGCCCGAAATTACATTAAGGACGCTTTCATCAGGGGCACTAAGAGTTGTCGATACATCAACAGAATCATTGAGCATAATTGTAATTGGATTAACCGCCTCAATGTAATTAACAACCTCGCCGTTATCTGTAACAGCTACAAGTTCATACGGGTCAACTTCTACTTCTATCAATTCAACCTGGTCAAGCCAGGTATGTTCGGTTTCCGGTTCGTGTATTGTGAAACGAACCTCACCATCTCTTGCAGCTATTTCAGTTTGTATTAAGTAGTAATCCACAACATCTTCTTGCGGGTTAGAAGTAGATGTAATGAGTAAAGGATTTTCATCTTCCATTCCCGAATCACTTAGTGAATCTGATTCAAAAGCCAAAGTAGGGCAGCCGCTTCCACCACCACCACCTGCACAAGTTTCGACAGTTACATAGTGATAGGCTGATGCACTTCTGTTTAAACCATCCCAAACAGTTAGTCTTAAGTAATAATGATAGATAAGATTATAAATACTTAAGGTTGAATTATTTCCTCTGAAAAAATATATACTACAATTAGGTCCATCTGTACAGCAAGGATACATTTGTTCCCACTGATATGTTACATTTCCTTGTGCGCCTGTTACTGTAGAGGTAAAGTTACTAGTTGTATATCTTTGAGCACTTGTTGGGCCATTAATTGTTACTGAAAGTGGTGGTTTGATACCAAGAGTAACATATTCTCTCAAGACAGATGAATTTGGATTGAATGGTGCCCATTTATTGACTGTGCTACCATTTGGATAGACACATTTAATCCAATAAAAAACAGTTCTGAACCGTACGGAACTACTAGTTGTAGTTTTATTTAAATAGCGTGAACAATTGTTTGGGTTAGCCCAGTAGTAACCATACGGAGCCGTGTACCAACCATACGGAGTAGATGTAAAGCCATCTAAAGTAATATCTATATAGTATCTGTCAACTCGATATCTTCCCGCTGCTACATCCGGACAAGGTGAAGCTTCAAACGTCATGTCAAAATCTGAATCATATTGTTGAAGTGGTGCAGTGCCAATATTTAGTGTATAATTAGTATGGGATAACGCATAAGCTTTTGATACTGCTTTTACTGTATTTATTCTCCCGTGACCATAATAATTGTCAAACCCGGTTGCACCTTTATCATCTGCAGTTTGCTGAAGTATATTTCTAATCTGCGAAGGTGACAAATTAGGATTAACAGAGAGTATCAATGCTGCTGTACCTGCTACAAAAGGCGCTGCCATCGATGTGCCTGCAAGATAACCGTAGTTTTGAGTTACATCAGTACCTTGTTGAATTGTAAAAGCATAATTTGGTGTAGTGGAATAGATATTCATACCCCGGCTATCTTCAGTATTAAATTTGGTTATACCATCTTCAGTGATGTAACCCAAACCACCTGGTGCCACAACGTTAATTTAAGAGCCATAATTAGAATAGGACGATCTTACATCATTCTGATCTGTGGCTCCAACCGCTATTACGTTACTATATGATGAAGAGTATGCGGCAGGCCAATTAATCGAAGAATTATCATTACCAGTTGAAACGATAATAGATACTCCATAAGTATTAGCGTATTCAACAGCATCTTGCAGGTTTGAAGTTGGAGAGTATCCACCACCACTAAAATTTATAACAACTCTTTTGCTAGGATTGTTACGCTTATAATCAACAGCGTATTGTACACCCTTATAAAATGTTAAATCTGTACCATTTCCTGACGAGTTAAAAACCTGGATGACCATTAGCTTACAATTCCAAGCGGTTCCTGCAACACCAGTGCTGTTGTTTGTTTCGGCTGATACAATGCCTGCTACATGTGTACCGTGCCCTCGGAGATCTCTTACACCTTCCCCATCATTAATATAATCAGGACCTAAAATTAATTTATTCTGATCATCCAAATCTGGATGCGAAAGTACACCATTTTGCATTGGAATGCCAGAATCTAAAATTGCGATAATAACATCAGAACTACCTGTTGACAAGTCCCAAGCTTCAGTTGCATCAATATCAGAATCATATATTCCTGCCGGGAGTGATTGGCTGACATTGTTTAAGCCCCATTGGTAACGATATGTTGCCGGACTCGTTCCTTTAAAATATGGATCATTTGGTTCAATTTGGTGAGCATACAATATCTGATTAGGTTCTGCATATTGAACTTCGTTACGTCTTTTTAACATTTCGATGACTGGCATTATATCCGTTCCTTCTAACAATTCAATTAAGCCCCAGCCCAACTCATCAAAGTCTTGTTTTATGGAAGCATTCAAATTTAAAAGAGCATTGCTTATACTTTCTCCGTAAAAACCTTCTTTTAATTTGATTGCTATTTCACCATCTACATATTTCATTGCTTTTCCTTCAAATGTTCCGGTAATAATTCTTTTACCTGCGAACATTTCTTGTGGATTTATTGTAACGTTAAGAACGAGAAATGAAATAACAATAACATATACGGTTAAAAAAGTGTTTGTTTTCATTGTTAATATCTCCTATCAATTTTATATTTTTGTATTAAGTTTTTGTTAAAAAATAAAACAGCCCGTGCAGGACAGAAAAATCCCTTGCAATAAGAACGTCGCAATTCTTTCGTTAAGGTTACTGCCTCACGGGCTTTAATTATCCGGTGGCGGTCTTTCTTCCAACATAAATTTTTCTATTCTAATTTTATTTTATATGCTCCACTATAGGAGCCAAGAAATAAATATTTCCCATCTTCAGTGACATAGATATCTGAATAGTATGAAATAATAATATTTGAAATATTGATTTCTTCCCATATTAAGTTGCTTTGCTTTTTAATATATAATCCCGCTATAAACATACCTAAAGAATCTTTAGAGGCTAATCCATATACGTCAGAATTTATCGGATTTGTTCTTAGTTTTATTCCATAGACCGTATCTCCTAATCCTTCATTAAAAATTTGCCAAGAATTCCCGTTATCTAAGCTTCTTAAAAACCCATCATAACTTACCGCTGCATATACAACTTGCGATGAATTATAATCTATTATAAGGTTATTAATAAGTTGATGAGTTTCTCTAGAGATTATCCAACTAAATCCGGAGTCAGTACTTTTTAAAATTAGACCTCTCCAGGCAGTACCTGCATATATAACATTACTATTAGTTGGATCAATCACTAAACTGATTACACCATCACGTAAACCAGGTGTCTCATCTTCATTACGATAAAGATTTTCCCAGGATTTGCCGCTGTCAGTACTTTTGTAAAGTGTTCCGCCAAAAAAACCCCCCGTTCCTGCATAAAGAATATCAGGGCTTGCAGGATTCATAGCAATACTTTGAACACTTGTCTCCCAATCCAACCTTATTCCATTACTAATATCTGCCCAAGTACTGCCTCCGTCTGTGCTTTTCAAGATGGGGTGAGGTATAGCATAGATGATATTGGGATTACCCGGATCAAATAAAATTTGGTTTACAGATTGTTTGAATCCAACTGCTTCAAATAAAACTTGCCAGGTTCTCCCACAATCATCACTTCTATATAATCTACCCGGAATTCCTGCACTAAAATCTTTACTTGTGCCTGCAAAAATTATATTTGGCTTTTGTGGGTGGACTGCAATTGCAGTAATGGTTTCATTTTCCAATCCTAAAAATTTCCATACTCCAACGCTGTCATTACCATTGCATTCATATTTAACAACTTTATCATTATCAACTACATCACAGGAAGCAAAGGATAGAAATAATATTATGAATGGGATAACTT
>JAVEUY010000321.1:0-3825 GCA_034005315.1 Ignavibacteriaceae bacterium
GGTTTTGATTTTAAACAAATTGAAAAAGCTCTTAAAGAAAACAAACGCGGCAGAAGAATTCGTGGTGCAAGTACAATAACTCAACAGGTTGCAAAAAATCTTTTTCTTTGGGAAGGGAAGAGTTTTATTCGCAAAGGTATAGAAGCTTACTTTACATTATTAATAGAGCTTTTATGGGATAAGGAAAGGATTCTTGAAGTACACATGAATATTGCTGAAATGGGAGATAAAATTTTTGGCGTTGGAACTGCAAGTATTATTTACTTTAAAAAATCTCCATCAAAATTAACTATCAGTCAGGCTGCATTATTAGCAGCGGTACTGCCGAATCCAAGGAAGTATTCTGTTATAAAACCAGGCGGATATGTAAGAGGCAGACAAAACTGGATAATCAGACAAATCAATTCGCTTGGCGGTCCGGACTATCTGAAGGATATTTAGTTAGTAAAAATTTATTAAAAAAAATCCCTCTGATTATTTTAAACTCAGAGGGATTATCAATACCATATTAGTAAACCATTACTTGATTAAAATCATTTTCTTAATATCCTGGAATTTCTGTCCATTAGTTCCGTTTGCAGTCATCTTATAAAAATATATACCGCTGGTTAAATGCTTTCTTCCGTTATTCATTGCATTCCAATTAACAGAATGATTACCTGCTGTCATCTGTTCATTAATGAGTGTCATTACTTCCTGCCCTAACAAATTATAGATAACAAGTTTCACTTCAGATTCAACAGGGAGAGAAAAGTTAATCGTTGTAGCAGGATTAAACGGATTTGGATAATTCTGACTTAGAACAAAATCGGCTGGCAGAATTTCATTATTCTGCTGTTCATCTATACCTGTAACAAACTGATCAAGATAAGCCAGACCTAATATATGTTTCATTCCTGTTGATCCGATAACAGAGCCGGCGCCTGTAGATGTATTAATACTAATAATATCATTTAATTCTGTAGCTGAACCGATAACACCGTAAAGATTATTGTTCTCATCAAAAACAATATCATTAGTTTGTTTACCAAGACCTGTATGACCAACTATTACAGTATCACCGGTTGAAATATTAACTTTAAAAATTGCATCTCTGTTCGGCATATTCGGAGCGCGTGAAGTTGCCCAAAGTTCATTTGTTTCAGGATGAAAAGTTATTCCAAGATATGAACCTTTTGCATTTACAAGAAAATTAAATGTGCCGGTAGTTATATCAAAAATGTATAAATCACCTGTTCTTGTTATTCCGTACAAAACTCCGGATGTATCAAATGCGATTGATGCCATTGAACCGATATTAAATGTAAATAAATGAAATGCATTACCGTCCGCAGCATTTATTTTTATTAGTTTAGCACTAGTTGTCTCAGAAATGATACCATATAATTTACCATCAATAGGATTTATTGTAACACTTTTTACTTCATCAAATAGTGTTGATCCCACAACAGTGCCTGCACCGGTAAAAGGATCAATGGTAACAAGATTACCGCTGTTCTGAACTCCGGAAGAAGCATAAATTGTTTTTTCAGTAATCGGGCTGATGGCATATCCTGTTCCTGATAGTTTAATTCCGTTAAACTCTGAATCATTTGAAGTTACAGGGTACTGCACATTTAAATTTCCTGTTGAAGAAGGTGCGAACTGAAACTCCAATAGTACAGAATCCAGCGAAGGAACGGTAAAAGGAAATGTTAGTGATGAAACGAAATTAAAATCATTAAAGCTTGAAGGGATATCTGTTATAATCAGATCCTGTGTACCATAATTAAAAACACTAACTGATTTAATAATACTACTGGTTCCAGTTTCTACTTCTCCGAAATCAATTGGATCAGAGTCTATGTAGGCAAATACTCCGGGGCGCAATCCAATAGCAAAATCACCAACCATAAAATTACCATCTTTATGAATGTTTCTGACAGACACAAAAGTATTTTGTAAAGTATAATCTTTACTGTTTGGATTTGTATTCCAGTCAAATCTTTTGTTGTTTGAATTACCCGGGAACGGATCGCCCGCATCACCCCGGTTTTGATTATTATTCAGATTTTTTAATCCATCTGCCTGTTCAAGATCAACAAGATAACGGTTTTCATTCTGGTTGCTGTTTTGTGATTCATCAACATGAAAAATTAAAAATCCGGAATTCGGCAGATTAATATCAAATCCGATTTTTTGTCTGTTCTCAACTAAAAAATACTGGCTAGTGACAGTACTGTTCCGCCACATTCTGTAAACAACAGGATTTTCCTCAACATTAGGTACTGAAAGTGAATCCTGATATGAAGTGAAATTAATCGGTGTTATCCAGCCAAGTTTAATCTTACACCATGCGCTCATTTGTGAAGGGGTTTGTGGTGATGAACCATTTCCACCCCATGCACCGCCAGCCATAAGACACCAGTTTCCTATACCTTCAGAAGAATAATCTGTATCGTATAAATCCGGTAATCCGAAAATGTGTCCATATTCATGCGCAAAGACACCAATCTCAATAAGTGATCCGCTGCTATTCATTCCGCCATTACGCTCAGGCATAATTGCATAGTCACCATCAATTATAACATTAAAACCCGATACAGGGTCAATGTCATTAGTAGTAAAAGTTTGATTGCTGTAATTCCTGAAGTTCCAACGATGCGACCAGATATTAGTTGCACCGGCTTCTGCTCCTGCACCGGAATGAACAATGGCAATAAATCCGATATGCGGTTTACCGGTACCATCATAATACTGAATATAATCAGCAAAGTTTAAAGTTGGATCAGAAGCTTGTAATAATTCCCAAACAAAGCGTGGTCCTCCGTTTGTTCCCAAACCATTATTTGAACCAACGTAATCACCCATTGTACGCGGTAATGTGTACCAGCCTTTTGCATCTCCCGTAAAATGAAGTTGATCGTAAGATACTTCCTTATAAAAGTCGGTAATAGTACCAGTTGGATTTGGTCCATCATATAGTTTGGACTGAAATTCCTGTTGTGTATAAAAACCAGATAAGTCAGTGTATTGTCCAAGCAAAGTAAGTGCATTTACAGTATCAGTTGCTAATGTAGATTCAGGTAATAATCCTTGAGCAATTTTTTCTCTTAACAGTTTTCTTTCCTGAAACTTTTCAGCATAAAATCCTCTTGAATATTCTTTTTGAATCATCTTATGAAATTCTTTTACATGCGGTGGAATTGTAACACCTTTTTGAGGCGATACTTGTGCAAAAGAACTTGTCAGTGAAAGTAAGAAGAAGACAAGTATTGCGTTGATAGTATTTTTAGTCAAGGTATCCTCTTTAGAATTAGTTGAATAATAAAATTTTGTGGTAGAAATTAAATACAAGAAGTTTACGATACAATTAAAATTTTAATCAACAAAAAAATATTATTTACTTTTTTAACAACCGATGGAATCTGTGTTATTTTGCTCACGTTTGTTTTTTAAAGTTATTCATTCATCATTTTAATCACCTGAACAATATTAACTAAGAATACTTTGAACAAGAATCTTAAGCTTTCTTATATATAATTGGAATAACAAGTCGTTAAATTGAAATGGTTATTAAGGGTATCACGGTTAAAAATATCAAAAGGTATTTTTAAGAAGTAAATTAATCCGACAAATTTTGAAAATATGATAAAATCTTTTTTATTAAATGAATTTGATTTGGTTTAATTTTTGAATTCTCATTAATGAATTTGAACTGGAATTTTATGAGAGTTCTCAGTTTTTTATCAGCAATATTTGTTTTAACGGTTTCAACTAATGTTTTTACACAACAAGTTGATTTTTTTATTTCTGCGGGAGAATCACTAAAAACTATCAGTCCGT